>JAGREN010000025.1 GCA_020446505.1 Novosphingobium sp.
CAGGTCGTGAGCGAAACGCAGTGATCGCCGAGCTTGGCCTTGCCGCGCTGTGGCTCGCCGCCGCGCTCGCTGCCCTGCAATTGCTGGCAGGCGCATTCGCCGCGTCCGGCAAGGGCGAAGGCTTGGCAAGCCTCGTGCGGCCGAGCGCCATCGTGCAGGGTCTGCTGGTGCTGATCGCATTCGCCGCGCTGATCGTGCTGTTCGCGCGGACCGACCTTTCGGTGCTGCTGGTCGCAAACAATTCGCATTCGGCCAAGCCCCTCATCTTCAAGATCGCTGGAGCCTGGGGCAACCACGAAGGCTCGATGCTGTTGTGGGTAACGGTCATGGGGCTGGCGGGCAGCTTCGTCGCCCTGATCGACCGTCGCCTGCCCGAACGCACGATGATGGCGACTCTAGCTGCACAAGCCTTCGTAAGTTTCGGATTCTACGCGTTTCTGCTGTTTTCCTCGAACCCGTTCGAGCGACTGAACCCGCCAGCAATAGAGGGTGCGGGGCTTAACCCGCTGCTGCAGGACATCGGTCTCGCCTTCCACCCGCCCACGCTCTACCTCGGCTATGTCGGGCTTTCGATAGCCTTCAGCTTCGCGGTCGGAGCGATGCTGACGCGCGAGGTCGGCCCCGCCTTTGCCAGGGCCATGCGGCCTTGGGTGCTGGGCGCGTGGATATTCCTGACCGTGGGCATCACGGCCGGATCCTACTGGGCCTATTACGAACTCGGTTGGGGTGGTTGGTGGTTCTGGGACCCGGTCGAGAACGCCTCGCTGATGCCGTGGCTGGCGGCGACCGCCTTGCTTCATTCGGCCAGCGTGCTCGCCAGCCGCGATGCCTTGCGCACATGGACGGTGATGCTGGGCGTGGTCGCCTTCTCGATGTCGATGGTCGGCACCTTCCTCGTGCGGTCCGGCATCCTGACGAGCGTTCACGCCTTTGCCGTCGATCCCGAGCGCGGAGCCTTCATTCTCGTCCTGTTGGCGATCTACATCGGCGGCGCGCTGGTGCTGTTCGGCCTGAGGGCCGCGACCATCGCAGAAGGCAAGCGGTTTGCCGTGGTGAGCCGAGAGGGCGCGCTGGTGGTCAACAATGTGATGCTCTCGGCCATCCTCGGCGTGGTGCTGTTCGGCACGCTCTACCCGCTGGTGACCGAGGCTTTCGACACGCGCGTCTCGGTCGGGCCGCCCTATTTCAATCCGGTCAGCGCGATATTCTTCGTGCCGATGATGCTGGTGCTGATGGTCGGGCCGCTGCTGCGCTGGCGGCAGGACAGGGCGGAGCGCATCGGCAAGCCGCTAGGGCTGGCCTGGACGGCCCTGTTCATGGCAGGCGCGGTGCTGCTTGCGGTCACGAGCTGGATCGGCTGGCTGCCCTGGCTCGGCCTGATGCTCGCGGCCGGTCTTGCCGTGGCAAGCTGGCTGCCGCTCAGGGGCAGAAACCTGAGGCGCACGCCGCTGGCGACATGGGGCATGGTTGTCGCGCACTTCGGGGTTGCCGTATCGCTGGCTGGCATGGCGAGCGAGAGCGCCTTTTCGGTCGAGAAGCTGGTGGCAGCGCGGCCGGGCGAAACGGTCGCGGTCGGTCCTTGGCAGATCCAGTTCAAGGGCGTGGAGCCGGTCGCCGGACCGAACTGGACCGCGCTCCAGGCCGACATGACCGCGCAGTATCGCTCCGGCGCGCCGGTCACGGTCCATCCGCAGGCGCGCAGTTTCTGGTCGCCGCCGCAGCAGACCTCCGAAGCGGCTCTGGTCACGCGCAGCTTCGGCCAGCTTTACGCCGTGCTGGGCGAAGCGAGCGACGACGGGCGCTGGCAGCTTCGTCTGTGGTGGAAGCCCTATGTGACCCTGATCTGGCTGGGTGGATTGCTGATCGCGCTGGGCGGGGGTCTGGCGCTGCTCGGCCGGGTCGCCTTTGACATTCGCCGCGCCATTGCCAGCAAACGGATTGCCAGCCGCCGGGAGGATGCTCTCGAGATGGAGGCCGGCCGATGAACGCGCCAGAATCTGCGCCGCGTCGCGTTTCGCCCTGGGCGCTGTGGCTGCCGCTGGCGCTGTTCGCGGGATTTCTTGCGCTCGTGTTTCACGGTCTGGCCAAGCCCGGATCGACCGAGGTCGAAAGCGCCATGATTGGCAAGCCTCTGCCGCAATTCGATCTGCCCCCGGCAGTGGAAGACAGGCCGGGGCTGACGACTTCCGATCTCAGACAAGGCAAGCCGCGCCTGCTCAACATCTTCGCAAGCTGGTGCGTCCCCTGCGCGGTCGAATCGCCGCAGCTTGAGGCGCTGCGCCAGCAGGGCGTGGCGATAGACGGGATCGCCATTCGTGACCGGCGAGAAGACGTTGCCATGTTCCTCGAACGTAACGGCAATCCCTATGCGCGCATCGGCAAGGACGACGTCAGCGCGGTGCAGCTAGCGATTGGTTCGTCCGGCGTGCCCGAAAGTTTCGTAATCGATGGCAAGGGCGTGATCCGCTACCAGCATATCGGCGAGATCCGCACCGATGACCTGCCGCTGATCCGCGAAAAACTGCGCGAGGCGGAGCAATGAGGCTGCTGCTGCTCATTCTGGCGATGCTGTTCGCCGTGCCTGTCACGGCGCAGGACACGATGCCGCCGGCGCCCTGGGCCTATCGCCAGCTCGACGATCCCGAGCAGGAAGCGCGCGCGCAGGCGCTGATGGAAACGCTGCGCTGCCTCAAGTGCCAGAGCCAGTCGATTGCCGACTCGGACGCGCCGATGGCTGGCGACATGCGCAGCCAGGTGCGCCAGCGCATCGCTGCCGGTGAAGACCCGGAGGCGATCCGTGCCTGGCTGGTCGAGCGATACGGCGACTATGTCAGCTACACGCCGCGACTCACCTCGCTGACATGGCCCCTGTTCGCCTTGCCGCTGTTGCTGCTGGCGGCAATCGCGCTGCTGTTGCGGCGGCGGCTGCGCAAGGGAGACGGCTCATGACCTGGCTCGCCGTGACCCTGCTTGCCGCGCTGGCCTTTGCCGTCCTGACGCTCGTTCTCAAGGTGCCGCGTCAGGGCTGGACCGCCCTGGGAGCGACGCTGGTGATGGGGCTTGCCGGCTATGCCATGCAGGCATCGCCCGACCAGCCGGGCTCTCCAAAAGCCGTGGAGGAAGCGAAGCCCGCGTTCGATGCGGCGCAGCTCACGATGCGCAACAAGCTGGCGGACAGGTCGATTCCCAGCCAGAACCGGTGGATCGTCATCTCCGACGCCATGGCTCGCAACGGCCAATATGCCGACGCGGCGCAGGTGCTGCTTGGTGCAGTCGAGGACAATCCGAAGGATACGGAGGCCTGGCTCGCGCTTGGCAATGCCCTGCTTGCCCACTCGCAGGGCGTTCCGACCCCGGCATCGCTCTATGCCTATGGCCGTGCTGAACAGGCCTCGCCAGATGCGCCAGCGCCTGCATTCTTCATGGCCGTGGCCCTGACGAGTGGGCGGGAGCCTGAAAAAGCGCGGAAATACTGGGAAAAATTCATAATGCAGTCTCCTCCCGACGCGCCGTGGATGGACGAATTGCGGGCAATGGCGAATGCAACGCCGGGTTCAGGTTCCAGTCAGGACGTCGGCGAGCGAGACAAGCGATAATGGTGCGTTGCCGCCGCCCTGCCATACTGCTAAGCGGCTCGCCTTTCCCGGCACTTGTGCCGGTCAGTGACGGGGCGCACGCATGAGCGATTCGGTGTCGGCAAGCCATTCAGGTGAGCCTGCCCACGCAGGCCACCACGGCGGCAACGGTAATGTCGCCAAGCTGGCTTTCGGCGCGATCGGCGTGGTGTTCGGGGACATCGGCACCAGCCCGATCTACGCCTTTCGCGAAACTTTCGTCGGCCCGCATCCGCTGGCGCTCGACAGTCTGCACATCCTTGGCGTGGTCAGTCTGATATTCTGGTCGATGACGATCGTCGTCTCGCTCCAGTACGTCAGCATTCTCATGCGTGCCGACAACAAGGGGCAGGGCGGCAGCCTCGCTCTGGTCGCGCTTATTTCGAACCGGCTGAGCAAGGCGCGATACGGCGGGGTAATCGTCCTGCTGGGCGTATTCGCGACTGCCCTGTTCTACGGCGACTCGATGATTACGCCTGCGGTTTCGGTTCTATCGGCGGTCGAAGGCCTGACGGTGGTGGAGCAACGTCTGCAGCCGCTCGTCCTGCCAATCGCGCTGGTACTGCTGGTCGCGTTGTTCGTGATCCAGAAGCGCGGAACGGCGAAGGTCGGCGCGCTGTTTGCGCCGGTGATGACGGTCTATTTCATCACCCTTGCCATTCTGGGCATCGTTCACCTCGTCCAGAATCCCGCGATCCTCTATGCGCTCAACCCCTGGTACGCGATCCAGTTCTTCATGACCGACAAGACGCTGGGTTTCCTTGCGCTCGGCTCGGTCGTGCTGGCTGTGACGGGTGCGGAGGCGCTCTATTCCGATATGGGGCACTTCGGGCGCGGACCTATGCGCATGTCGTGGTTCGGCTTCGTCATGCCGTGCCTCGTCATCAACTATTTCGGACAGGGGGCGATGATCCTCAGCCTCGACAGCGTCGATGCGGCGCAGGCTATCGAGAATCCGTTCTTCATGCTGGCGCCGGAAACACTGCGCCTGCCGCTCGTGATCCTGGCCACCTGCGCGACCTTCATCGCCAGCCAGGCCGTGATTTCGGGAGCCTTCTCGATCACCCATCAGGCGATCTCGCTCGGCTTCATTCCGCGCCTGTCGATCCGTCACACCTGCGAGGAAACCGCCGGTCAGATCTACATTCCGTTCATCAACTGGGCGCTGATGACGGGCGTCATCATCCTCGTGCTGATCTTCCAGAACTCGTCCAACCTTGCCTCGGCCTACGGCATTGCGGTGACGGGCGCGATGCTGATCGACACCTGCCTCATGGCGGTGCTGCTGATCGCGCTGTGGAGATGGAAGCTGTGGCTGGCGGCGCCGGTCATCGCGCTGTTCTTCATCGTCGACGGCGCTTACTTCGCCGCGAACCTCGCCAAGGTTGCAGACGGCGGCTGGTTTCCGCTGATGATCGGCGCAATCGCCTTCACTCTGCTGACCACCTGGGCCAAGGGCCGCAAGCTGATGCGCGAGCGCATGACCGAGGCCGCTCTCCCGCTCGACGTATTCGCCAAGAGCGCACATGGCAGCGCGGCGCGCGTGCCTGGGACCGCGATCTTCATGGCATCGAGCAATGTCGGCGTGCCGTCTGCGCTGCTCCACAACATCAAGCACAACAAGGTGCTGCACGAGCGTGTCGTGGTGCTCACCGTGTCGATTTCCGAAGTGCCCTATGTCGAGCCGAGCGAGCGTCTGTCCGTTCAGGCGCTGGGCGAGGGTTTCTATCGCGTGACGGTGCGATACGGCTTCATGGAAGAAACCGACATCCCCGGCGCGCTCGCTGGCACGGACCTGTGCGGAGGTCCGTTCGAGATCATGAAGACCAGCTTCTTCCTGTCCCGCCAGACCTTGTTGGCCTCTGACAAGCCGGGCATGGCGATCTGGCGCGAGAAGCTGTTCAGCTGGATGATGCGCAATGCAGCGAGCGCGATGGAGTTCTTCCGCCTGCCGACCAACCGCGTGGTCGAATTGGGCAGCCAGCTCGAAATCTGACGCAAAAAAGGGGCCGCCCGCAGGCAGCCCCTCGTGTTGTTTCGCTGAAACTTCGTCAGTTGCCAAGATTGGCGCTGACCATGCAATAGAGCATCGGCAGCGAGAGCAGCGTGTTGAGGCGGCTGGCAGCAAGTGCGCGCGGGCGCAGCTTGGCCTTTTCCTCGTCGCTGGCGCCCGGAACGATGTTCAGGATCTTCTTCTGGGCCGGCCAGATGATGAACCACACGTTGAAGGCCATGATGAGCGCCAGCCACATGCCGAGGCCGATCAGGTTGACCGCACCTTCACCATTGAACGCCAGCGCGTTGGTTGCGCTGCCTGGTGAGAAGAAATAGCCGCTCACATGAGCTACGGTCAGACCGGTAAGGACCGTGAACAGAGCTCCATAGCGGAAGAAGAACAGCACCTTGGGTGCGATGTGGCTGTTGATTGCGCCGGTCTGCTCGGCCGGAATGGCCGGCATGGTCGGCACCTGCACAAAGTTCAGGTAATAGAGCAAGCCGATCCACAGGATGCCGAAGAAGACGTGCAGCCAGCGGAACACGGAATTGACAGTTACTGGAATGGATTCGGCATAGCCGAACATCACGGCAATCGCGGCAATCAGGCCGACGACCAGCACAAGGTGCAGATTTCCAAAGAATTTCGCCATTGGCTCCCCCTCTCTCATATCGCGTTCGGGCGTGGCCCGGCGCGCCCTGCCAACAGTTCGTCGGCAAGGGAGAACCGTTCATGGCGCGAAAATATGCACTTGTCACATCTCCGCGTGCATTTTTGCACGTTGTCGCGGGGCGCTATTCCGGCGGAATCTCGGTGAGCGCCTCTTCGGCCTCGTCGCGCCCCATGCCGTTTCGCATCAGCATGGGTACCTGCGCGAAGGTGAACAGGAAGGTCAGCGGCAGGAATATCCAGAGCTTGGCCGCGATCCATGTGCCGAACTGGCCGTTCGCCTCGTTGAACATGGCGCGCAGCACTTCGTTGATGACGGCTAGCACCAGGAAGAAAAAGGCCCAGTTGCGAGACAGCAGCATCCAGCCGCGCTCTGTCAGCCCTTCGAACGCCGGGCCGAAAACCATCTTGACCAGCGACACGCCGCGCAGCCAGCCGACCAGCAGTGAAATGCCGAAGAACAGGTAGATCACCGTCGGCTTGATCTGGATCCAGAATGCATCCTGGAAGATCACCGTCAGCGAGCCGAAGAACACGATCAGGCCGGTCGAAAGCCACAGCATCGGCGAGATGTGGCCCAGCTTCCATTTCGACACCGCGATGGCGACGAGCGAAGCAACGACGAAGGCGGCGGTGGAGCGCACCACGGCCATGACACCGCCCACCATGTCCGCATCGTCGCTTGGCGAGAAATAGCGGTAGACCGCGAAGAACACGATGATCGGGCCGTAGTCGACGGCAAGGTTGATCCAGGTGGATTTCGGTCGGCTGTCCTGGGGTTTGCTGTCTTCGGCCATCAGGCCACTCCTGCAATCACGCGCGCGACGAGGTCCGGGTCGAAGGGGCGCAGGTCGTCGATCTTTTCGCCCACGCCGATGGCATGGATCGGCAGGCCGAACTGCTCTGCCGCCGCGACCAGCACGCCGCCGCGCGCGGTGCCGTCGAGCTTGGTCATGATAAGGCCCGTCACGCCGGCAACCTCCCGGAACGTCTCTATCTGAGAAAGCGCGTTCTGGCCGTTGGTTGCATCGAGCACCAGCACGACGTCGTGCGGCGCTTCGGGATTGAGTCGACCGAGCACGCGGCGGATCTTGGCAAGTTCGTCCATCAGCTCGCGCTTGTTCTGAAGGCGTCCGGCGGTATCGACGATCAGCGCGTCGATGCCCTTGTCGGTCGCGGCCTTGAGGCCGTCGAACACGATGCTTGCCGGATCGCCGCCTTCCGGACCCTTGATGACGGGAACGCCGAGCCGGTCGGCCCAGACCGCAAGCTGGCCGATGGCGGCGGCACGGAAGGTGTCGCCGGCGGCCAGCATCACCGAATAGTCCTGCTCCTGAAACAGATGCGCGAGCTTGGCGATGGTCGTGGTCTTGCCCGACCCGTTGACGCCGATCACGAGCACGACTTGCGGCCTCGGAAAGGCAACGATGTCGAGCGGCTTGGCGACCGGACGCAGGATCTCGGCAATCTCGCGGGCGACCACTTCCATGATGGCGCGCTCGTCTGCGTCACGTTCGAAACGCTCTTCGGCGAGCCGGTCGCGGATTCGCGCGGCAGCACGGGGGCCGAGGTCGGAGACGATCAGCGCATCCTCGATATCGTCAAGCTGGCTGTCGGTCAGGCGGGTCTTCGCCACGATCCCGGCAAGGTTGTCGGTCAGCCGTTCAGACGTCTTGCGAAAGCCGCCGAACAGGCGGTCGGACCAGCTTGTCGAGGCGGTGTCCTCGCTCATGCCAGCATTCCCTCGATGACCTTGCGCGGCGTCACGGTGACGATCTCTCCCCTGCCGATTCCCGCCGGCAAAGACACAGGCGCGAAGTTTTCCGCGTGGCCTGTGCCGTCGCTCTCGGCAAGGACGGAGAGTGGTTTTCCAATCTGCGAGACGAGCCACTTCGACCTTTCGGTGGCGACGGCATCGCGCAGCTGTGCGGCCCGTTCTTTCACGCGAGCCGGATCGACCTGCGGCATTCTCGCGGCTGGCGTGCCGGGGCGCGGCGAGAAGGGAAAGACGTGGCCGTGGACTATGCCGAGTTCGGCAATGATCGAAAGATTGCTGGCGTGCATCGCCTCGTCCTCGGTCGGGAATCCCGCCATGATGTCCGCTCCGAGGGCGAGGGCAGGCCGGTGCGCGCGCAGGCGGTCGACCAGCCGCACGGCGTCGGCGCGCGAATGGCGGCGCTTCATGCGCTTTAGGATCAGGTCGTCGCCCGATTGCAGTGAGAGATGCAGGTGCGGCATCATGCGCGGCTCGTGCGCGAGCAGGTCGAACAGGGCCTCATCCACTTCAGCGCCGTCGATCGAGGACAGGCGCAGGCGGGGCAGGGCAGGGAAAGCAGTCAGGATCGCCTCGCACAGCGCACCGAGACGCGGCAGGCCGGGCAGGTCTGCACCCCAGCTTGTGAGGTCGACCCCGGTCAGGACCACTTCGCCGGTGCCATTGGCGACGTGGCGTTCCACCTCGCGCAGCACATCAGCCACTGCAAGCGAGCGGCTCGCCCCGCGCCCCTGCGGAATCACGCAGAAAGTGCAGGCATGGTCGCAGCCGTTCTGCACCTGCACGAAGGCGCGGGTATAGTGGGCGGCAGGGCGCTCGAACTGGCGCGGTGCATTCCAGCTACGCGGATCGAGCTTGCGGGTGTTGGCAACAAGCCCGTCGACTTCGGGCATGGCGGCGATTGCCTCGCGCTCGACTTCCGCAGCGCACCCGGTGACGAGCAGGCGGGCATCCGGGTGGGAGCGGCGCGCGCGGCGGATGGTCTGGCGAGTCTGGCGCACCGCCTCGGAAGTAACGGCGCACGAATTGACGACGACGAGATTGTCGTTGCCGGAGAGCATGGCGCGCATTTCCTCTGCTTCCGACAGATTCAGGCGGCAGCCGAGCGACAGGACTTCCACGCTCATGCGTCGATGCCGAACTGGGCGGGATCGAAGCTGCCGCGGAAGCTCTCGGTTGCAGGGCCGGTCATGACGATGCGGTCGTCCGTGCCCCATTCGATCGACAGCGAGCCGCCCGGCAGGTCCACCCTGACCGGGCTGTCGACCAGACCGCGCCGGATCGCGGCGACAGCAGTCGCGCAGGCTCCGGTTCCGCAGGCAAGAGTAAGGCCCGCACCGCGCTCCCAGACGCGCAGGCGAATGTTTGAACGGTCGATCACGCTTGCGACGTTGACGTTGATCCGCTCGGGGAAAACCGGATCGGTCTCGATCATCGGGCCGAGCCGGTGCATGTCCACAAGGTCGCAATCGGGCACGAAGAACACGGCGTGCGGATTGCCGACATTGACCGCGATGGGATGGACCAGTTCCTCCCAGGCGAGAGGCATTGTGTGCGTGTCCATCGCATAGGCGAGCGGAATGTCCTGCCATTCGAAGCGCGGCACGCCCATGTCGACCGAGATGCCGCCCTGTGCCGGGCTGGTGACGATCAGTCCGCCCTTGGTCTCGACCGTGGCCGGCTTGCCGTGCAGCAGGCCGACCGCGCGCGCGGCATTGCCGCAAGCCTCTACCTCGCCGCCGTCGGCATTGAAGATGCGCATGCGGAAATCGGCACTGGCGGATGGCTCCAGCACGATAAGCTGATCGCAGCCGATCCCGGTGTGCCGGTTGGCAAGTGCGGCGGCCGAAACCGCGTCGAGCGCGGGCAGGGGATCGCCGCGCCCGTCGAGCACCACGAAGTCGTTGCCGAGGCCGTGCATCTTGGTGAAGGCGATCCGCATGGGCCGCGATCTAGGTGTTAGCGGCTGCGCCGTCCAGTGGTGTGTTGTCAGGCCTGTGCCGCGCGCGGGCCATTCTGCTCTTGAGTGGCGGCGGTGCCTGCGTCGTCGGCAGACTTCCTTTCGCCGTCCGCAAGCAGGCCAAGCTCTTCCAGCCAGGCACGGGTATCGCTCGCCGAGCGAGGTTTGCCGTAGAGATAGCCCTGTCCGCGAAGGCCGCTGAAGGCGCGCAGGCGTTCCAGCACGGCAGTGGTCTCGATGCCTTCGGCAGTGACGGGAAGGCCAAGTCCCTTGCCGAGCATCGCGATCGATTCGACGATTGCGGCGCTGTCCTCGCAGCGGTCGATTCCACGGACAAAGCTGCGGTCGATCTTGATCCGGTCGAAGGGCAACCTGTGCAACTGGCTGAGCGAGTTGTAGCCCGTGCCGAAATCGTCGAGGCTGACGCGAACGCCCTGGTTCTTGAGGCTGGCGATCAGGGTGCGCACCTGCACGATATCTTCGTGCATGCAGCTTTCGGTGATTTCGATCTCGAGCCTGCCCGGCGGGAAATTGGCCGCGACCAGCAGCTTGAGCAGCCGCTGCGAGAACCACGGATCGCGTAGCTGGATCGGCGAGATGTTGACCGCGAGCGTCAAGTGTGGCGCCCAGTGCCGCGCATCTTCAAGCGCCGATGCGATAAGGGTTTCCGAAAGTTCCGAGATCAGCCCGACTTCCTCGGCGATCGGGATGAACATGTCCGGCACGAGGAGGCCAAATTCCGGCGAATTCCAGCGGGCGAGCATTTCGAAGCCGATCAGTTCGCCCGTCTCCACGTCGATCTGGCGCTCGTAGAAGGGAACGAATTCACCGTTCTCGATTCCGCGCCGCAGGCCTGACTCGATGCGGTCGCGGAAACGCATTTCCTCGCCCATGAAGTCTTCGAACCAGAAGTAGTTGTTCCGGCCGTTGCGCTTGGCGTGGTACATGGCGACGTCGGCCATATCGAGCATGTGCTGCGCGTCCGATATGCCTTCGATGGCCTTTTTCAGCGTGTCTGCGCGCGTGATGCCAACCGAGGCGGTCATGTCGATGGCGAGGTTCTGCACCTCGAACGGTTCGCGGATGGCGTCGATCAGCCGACTCGCAATCGCGTCGACTGCCTGAACGCGTGAAGGATCGAAGGTGAGCGCGCAGGCGAACTCGTCTCCACCGATCCGTGCAATCAGGGCCTCGGACGGGAGAGCTGCGACAATCCGCCGGGCACATTCGACGAGAATAAGATCGCCGATGCCGTGGCCCTTGCGATCGTTGACTAGCTTGAAGTTGTCGAGGTCGATCATCATGATCGCGATGCTTCGCGATGCCTGCTCGCTCTCGTCGAGCAGGCGATCCAGCGCAAAGCCGAAGCTGCGGCGATTGAGCGTGCCCGTGAGCGGATCGGCTTCCGCCAGCGAGCGCGCCTGCTCTTCGGCGCGGCGGCGTTCCGCGATCTCGCCGCTGAGGTCGGCGTAGCGGCGCCAGCCGAAGATGATGAGTGCGATGTTGAGCAGGAGAGCGTTGACCAGCGCGCTGTCGGGCCCGATTCCGTAGCCGGCCATGGCGCGGATCGCGGCTGGCAGCACGGCGCTTCCCGTTGCCACGAACAGGATAATCGCCGCCACGGCGATCGCGAGCGCGACGACGTCGCGATCTGCGGCGCTCATGCGCTTTTGTTCGCGCGGAGTGCGCTGCCCGGGAACTGGAGCTTTCATCGGCAAACAGAAATCCCCCTACGGTCGTGGGTTCTTTTCGCCGAATGATCTGAAATTTGCGTTAAAGTGCTATGTGTAACGTAACCTCATCTTAACCCGTGGAAAAGGCAGCGGGCCGGGGTTTCAGCTGACGAGGCCGATCTCGCGCAGCCGCTCCTGCAGGTACTCGTCCGCGCTCAGCGGATCGGGGTAGCGATCGGGATTTTCCGCCGTGATGCAGCCGGGCAGGGTGCGGAACATGAAGTCGCTGCGCAGGTGGACGAAGAACGGCATCGAAAAGCGGCTGTGGCGCGACCGCTCGCCTTCGGGATTGCGCACCCGGTGCGTGGTGGAAGGCAGGACATGGTTGGTCAGACGCTGCAGCATGTCGCCGATATTGACGACCATTGCGCCCTCGGGCGGATTGACGCCGTGCCATTCGCCGTCCTTGCCGAGCAGTTCGAGGCCAGCCTCCTCAGCTCCCAGCAGCAAGGTAATGAGATTGATGTCCTCGTGCGGGCCGGCACGCAGGGCGCCGCCGGGATCGCCGGAGAGCGGCGGATAGTGAGCGAGACGCAGCACCGAATTGCCCTCGCTGGCGGCACTGTCGAACCAGTCTGCGTCAAGCCCGAGGTCGGCCGCAATCCGCGACAGCAGGATCAGGCCGACCCGGTCAAATTCCGCGTAGAGCCGCGTGAAGACGTCACGAAAATGCTCCGGGCGCTGTGGCCAGACATTGTCCGGCATCGAGGAGCGGAGCGGGCTTCCCTCCGGCAGGTCGCGCCCGACGTGCCAGAATTCCTTGAGGTCATGGACTGTCGCGTCCTTGGCGATCTCGGTGCCGAACGGGGTGTAGCCGCGCGCCCCGCCGCCGCCGACCTGATAATAGGAGCGCTTTTCGGCTTCGGGCAGGGCAAAGAACTGTTTCGAAAGCTGCCAGCCTTGCGCGATCAGGTCCGGGTCGATTCCGTGGTCGCGGACCATGGCGAATCCGTACTCGCGAAAGCTGTCGCCGAGCGCAGAGGAGAGCTTCTGCGGCTCGTCGGCCATGCTCAAGACGGGGATAGAGGCAAGGGTCACGGTGGCGGCTGCTCCCAAAGGGCGTTAGGCAAGTTTCCGGAAATTCAATCAGGCACAAATTCAATCAGGTACAGGGCGGAAAATGGGCAAGAGATACTGGCTGATGAAGTCCGAGCCGGACGCTTATAGCTGGGACGATCTCGTCGCGGAAGGCGAAGGTACATGGGATGGCGTGCGCAATTATCGCGCGCGCAACAATCTCGCGGCGATGAAAGTGGGCGAGGAGGCGTTCTTCTACCACTCGAACATCGGCAAGGAGATCGTCGGCGTGGTCAAGATCAGCAAGGCTGGACTGACCGATCCCACCGATCCGGAAGGCAAGTGGGCTGCCGTGAAGGTGAAGCCGGTCCGCAAGCTGGCTCGCCCGATCACGCTCAAGGAGATCAAGGCCGATCCCGAGCTTGCCGAGATCGAACTCATCAAGCAGTCGCGCCTTTCGGTGGCCGAACTGACGCCGGAAGAATGGCGCTACATTGTCGCGCTTTCGAAGAAAAAGGCTGGCTGATTGTTCCGGATAATCAGGAAGGGTCCGGTTGCTGTCCCGTATCGGGAAAGCCGCGAAGGGCGCGTGGCGCAGAGGTAAATTTCGTCTTAACGCTGGCGCATGACCAGAAAGCGCCGCTCACTCGTCCTCACCAACGAGGCCGCCCGTCACCCGTTTCGGGCCAGCTTGCCCATGTCTGTATTCGTGCCATTGGAAACGAAGCCCGGGAGGCGGCTGACCTTGCAGGACGCGCGCGATTTTATCGCGGCCTATACTGCCTCGTTCGTCGCGGTGGCGATCTTCATCGGTTAACCGGCCTGGGCAAAGCCGAGCGTTCAGGGTGCGGCGGCTAATTGTCGATCTGGCCGCGAGGCCGTCAATGGTCGCGGCGATCAGGTAGAACGAAACGCCATGATCCGGCTTATTTTTCCCCAGCGGCCAAGGCGCGTGATCTCGCCATTGCTGCATCGACTACTCGTTGGCAAAGACAGTCGATAGAGTGGTCTCGCACAAGTTCGGCGAGGCCGGCTGCCGTAGTGCCTCCTGCACTGGTTACCTCTTCTCTGAGTTCGGACAGGGAGGCGTCCGGTTCCGCGGCCAGCGCGCCGGCCCCCGAAAGTGTGGATCTCGCCAACGTCTGCGCTAGCTGCGGGCTTAGCCCGGCATTTACTCCGGCAGAAACCAGAGCCTCCGCGAACCGGAAGAAGTAGGCCGGGCCGCTACCCGAAACGGCTGTTGCGGCATCGATGAGCGTCTCGTCGTCCAGCCATTCACAGTGGCCAATCTCCAGCAGGAGCCTGATGGCCGTAGTGCGATCCTTTCCCGAAAGGTCCGAACGGGCCGTAGCGACGGTCATGCTCCTCGCGATCGCCGCTGCCGAATTCGGCATGGCACGCACCAGGCGCTTGCTCCGGTCCAGTTGCGAAGCCAGGACATCGAGCCGTAGGCCCGCCATCACCGAGATAAATAGGGGATCCTGACGCCGCAGCGGTGCCAAACTGGGTACGAGACCGGGGAATGTCTGCGGCTTGACCGCCAGGACTACCGCCAGTGGATCTTGCAGACCGGGCAGGTCGTGTTCGCTGATCGATTGCACGCCTTCCGGCAGCTGGCTCGCACCAGTCGTCAACGCGACCACCTCGTGCTGTCTGCGCCACTGGCTGGCCATCGCGCCACCCATGCGGCCGCAGCCAATCATCACGATCAATCCCATCGATGCATCTCCGCTGCCGGGTAACCGCCAGCGGGCCGATGGCCTGTGGATCTCTCCCTTGCAAGGCCGGCGGTCCGGAATGACCGGTGCAGCAACGGATTAGGCCCTAACGAGCGGGTTGGCTGGCAACGACGGGATTATCACAAGGTTCGTCACCGCAACCGGAAAGGAATGCCCAGATGCCGAATGGCCGGACCGGAAACCGGTTGCGAAAGTCGCTCGACGACATTCACCTCGACATCCAGAACAACGGGCTGAAACGATCGCTCGGGCCAGTGCACCTCGTGCTCCTTGGAATCGGATGTATCGTCGGCGCTGGCATCTACGTCATGACCGGGACAGCGGCAGCCAATTATGCCGGCCCGGCCGTCCTGCTTTCTTTTGTCCTTGCTGGTTTGGCCTGCGGTTTCACCGGGCTGTGCTACGCCGAGCTTGCTTCGACATTGCCGGTTTCCGGTTCCTCCTACAGCTATACCTATGCGAGCCTCGGTGAAGTGGCCGCATGGTCGATAGGCTGGCTGCTCATGCTGGAATATGGCCTCGCGGGATCAGCGCTCGCGGCCGGACTTTCGGGTTATCTCGCCAGTCTGCTGGGCGATTTCGGCATTGTCATACCAGAGGCACTGCGAACGCCCTGGATCACCAGTACGATGACCGATTCCGGACCTGTGTTCGTCAGTGGTGGGGGCATAAACCTGCTTGCGGCGGGCTGCGTCGGCGCTGTTGCCCTGTTGCTCATTCGCGGTGTCTCCGAATCCGCAACCGTGAATGCAATCATGGTCGTCATCAAGATCGCGGTGCTGCTGCTGTTTGTGGGGGTCGGCATATTTTACGTCGATCCTGCAAACTGGGAGCCGTTCATTCCTGAAAGCAGGGGAGGCTTCACATACGGCGAGGCCGGCATTTTCCGGGGCGCTTCGGTGCTGTTCTTCGCCTATCTCGGCTTCGAGACGATCTCGACCGCCGCGCTTGAGGCACGCAATCCCCAGCGCGACATGCCGATCGGAATTCTCGGCGCGCTTGTCGTCTGTACGACGCTCTATCTGGGCGTTGCCCTCGTCCTGACAGGGCTCGTCCCCTATCAGCAGCTGGGTGTGCCAGACCCGATCGCACTGGCAGTGGATCGCATCGGAATGCCGATGTTCACCCTGGTCATCAAGCTGGGCGCGGTGCTTGGCCTGACTTCGGTCTTGCTGGTCAATACCTTTGGTCACACCAGAATCTGCTTTGCCATGGCGCAAGATGGGCTGCTTCCACGGCTGTTCTGTTCGGTTCATACGAAATGGATGACGCCTCATCGTGGCACGGTCTTCGTCGCGGTGGTCACGGCAATAGCGGCATCGACCCTGCCGATTGCAATTCTCGGCGACCTGGTAAGCCTTGGAACGGCGTGCGCATTTTCAATCGTCGCGATTTCCGTGATGTGGCTGCGGACGACAGAGCCGGACCTGGAGCGGCCATTTCGTGTGCCCTTGGGTGGCGTGTTCATCGGACGAGTCTGGATCGGCGTCGTACCTGTTCTCGCCCTTGTTTTCTGCCTCGGCATGATCGGCCCGGTCGTGATCGACATCGGCCTGAAGGCGGCGCGCGGCCAGGCTCTCCCGGCTATCGTGCTGGGTGTCTACGCGGTTGCAGGTGTCGTGCTCTACTGGCGATACGGAATGCGCTATTCGCGACTGCGCAATCTGGCCACGCCGAGAGGTGAAACGGCCTGAAGAGGCCGTCAGTGAATGAGATATTGGCTGGGCGGGATGCCGAATGCGCGGCGGAACATCGCCGAGAAGCCGCTCGGGCTGTCATACCCGACCTCGAAAGCCACCTGCGTGACAGATTCTCCCGAGGCCAGTCGGGACAGAGCCTCCATCAGGCGCACTTGCTGGCGCCAGACGGCGAGGCCCATGCCGGTTTCCTGCTTGAAGGCGCGCGTAAAAGTCCGCCGTCCCATCGCAGCGATCTTCGCCCAGTCATCGATGTCGCGAGGGTCGGACGGATCGGCGATGATTTCGTTGCACACTCTGAGGAGCCGCTTGTCCTTCGGCATTGTGACGCAATAGGGCGCGTTCGGCATGCGGTCGATTTCCGCCAGCAACAGCCGAATTATTTCGCCTTCCCGTCCATCGACCACATAAAGCGGATCGAAGCTGGATGTCTCGAGGATCAAGGCTTTCAGAAAATCGGATACCTCGAAAACGCGGCAGGTATCGTCAGCAACCTGCGGATGATTGCGAAGATAGAGCGTTCGCAGCGAAACCGGGCCACGGCAGGACACTTCATGCAGAACGCCTGCAGGGAGCCAGACAGCCCGCTGGGGCGGGATCACGAAACTGGTCTCCGGTGTGGTCACCGACATCACCCCGGCAGAAGCATAGAGAATCTGGACGTGATCGTGGCTGTGCATGGGGTCGGTGAAGCCAGCCGGGTACTCGTCCCGCAAGGCGACGACAGGGCGGTCGATCCCCAGAACTTCGAAACTGTGCTTCATGGCCTGTTCCGAACAATTACATCCATACCCTATTAGTGAGGCCAAAAGCGGGCTGGGCGCAAGCCCGATCCTTCGGCTAGGCCCAAATCGCACGATGAATGACCCGGACATAAGTGTGAGCCTGCGGGGTCGGGGATAGGGAAGTATTCGAACTTGTCGCGAGAGCGGCGGATTGTCAGCCAAACGGAGGTTCGATGTCGGAGGCCAAGGCAGTGGAAGCGATGGACGATGTCGATCCGGTGATCCGCAAATTCGTTGATCAGATCAACGAAGGCTACGCACAACTGGCAAGCAGCGATGCACCTTCGATCGTCCAACGGCGCGCGGTTGCGGAAATGGTCCGCAAGCCTTGGCGCACCGGCGGGCCGGTCATGGCGGAAACGCGCGACTTCGAAATCGAAGGGGTGCGCATGAGACTCCACCGACCTGTCGACTCGCTTGATCTTCCGGCGCTGCTCTACGTCCATGGTGGCGGATGGGCGCTCTTCAGCATCGACACCCATGACCGGCTGATGCGCGAATATGCCGCGCGGGCTGGCGTGGCGGTGATCGGTATCGACTATAGCCTCGCCCCCGAAGCCAAGTTTCCTGTGGCGCTGGATGAAATCGTTACGGCGGTTAGCTGGCTGCGCGACCACGCGGCTGAAATGGGTATCGATGGCGACCGGATGGCGGTCGGGGGAGATTCGGCCGGTGGCAATCTCACCGTTGCCACATGCCTGAAAATGCGGGACCTGGGCGTTCGGCCGGTCCAGGCGATGCTGCTCAACTATGGTGCCTTTGCGCCGGAGCATATGCCCAGCTACGATCGGTACGGGGGGGACTCCTATTTCCTGACGGTCGATGAGATGGACGATTTCTGGTCCGACTATGTGTCCGATCCGGCGCAATTGTCCGACCCGCTGGTGGCTCCGCTCCATGCCGATCTGGCGGGCTTGCCACCGGCCTATCTGGCCATCGCCCAGTGCGACATCCTGGCCGATTGCAACCACGAGCTTGCGGTCCGCCTGAAACGCGCCGGGGTCGCAGTCGAGTCAGTCGAATACGAGAGGGCAACTCACAGCTTTCTCGAGGCGATGTCGATCTCATCGCTTTCGGCAAAGGCGCTCGACGATCAGGCAAGATGGCTGCGTGAGACGCTGCGCGTGATATAGGACTCGCATGTTCCCGCCCTTCAACGACTGTTCGCAGGACGATATCGACCGGCTGGTCGGTGAATTTCCCTTGGCGTGGGTGGTCACGCGAGACTTCAACGCAACGCTTCTGCCGCTGCTGGCCGAGCGCGGCGAGGATGGTCGTATCGCCTCGTTTCTCGGCCATTGCGGACGGCGCAACCATATCGTCGGGGATCTGCGCGCCGATCCTGCCGCGCTGATCCTGTTTCAGGGCCCTTCCGGATATATCTCGAACCGGATTGTTTCCGAACCCGACTGGGGGCCGACGTGGAACTACGCAGCCGTGCGATTCCTCGTCGACATCGAATGGGTTGAGGAAGAAACGCCGGCGGCCGTCGATCGTCTGCTCGATCACATGGATGGTCCGGAGGATCAGCGCTGGACACCGAAGGAGCTTGGCGCGAGATATCATGGCATGGTTGAACGGATCATCGCCTTTCGCGCCCACGTCCGGGAAGTGCGGCCGACCTTCAAGCTCGGTCAGGACGAGTCGCCGCCAATCTTCGCGGAAATCGTTTCACGGCACGGAGACAGGCAGCTTGCCGCGTGGATGGAGGCGCTGGCGCGCGAATGAGGGTGCCATTTCGCCAGATCGCTGTTTGCCTGACCTTAGCCGCAACAGTGGGCCGGCTGGATGCCCAGGAGCAGGTCTTGCGTCCTCAGCCCATGCCCGATGCACCGGCGAGCGAATATCGCCCGCTACCTCGCCAGGACACTCTGCTTGTCGGAGCGACAATCCTCGATGGCGCAGGCGGCAGGCTGATCGGCGACGTGCTCGTGAGGGACGGCAAGATCGTTTCGGTCGGCCAGTTTCCCGAAGCGCAGAATGTGACGCGGATCGATGCGACCGGTCGATGGATTACGCCAGGCCTGATCGACGTGCATACTCATTACGGCACGTTTCTCCTGCCGCAGGGAGGCTCGCGCGAAGACTTTTCGGACGTTACCGAAAACAGCGGACCGAACGCTGCAGACAGCTGGGTGGAATATGCGGTCAGATCATCCGATCCGGCGTTTGCCTATGCCCTTGCCGGGGGCGTTACCACGGCGCAGATCCTGCCCGGCTCCGCCGTGATTATCAGCGGCCGTTCGGTCGTGGTTCACACCATCCCCTCGCCGACGCTGGCGCAGATGCGTTTTCCCGATGCACCGCAGGGCCTCAAGATGGCGTGCGGAACCAATGCCGTCGAACAGAGCAGTTTTCCGACCAGCAGGCAGGGCCAGATCGCAGGTCTGAGGCGCGCACTGCGTGAAGGGCAGGAATATATCCAGGCGCAGTCAGGCGCAGTCGACGGTAAGGGGAAAGGACGTCGTCGCGGCGGTGATGGCGGTCCCGGCAACCCCCGTGCCGCCACGATTGCCGGAGCGATAGAAGGCAAGCTGCCCGTCCATCTGCATTGCTACCGGGCGGACGATATCGCCAACTGGATCGCGGTTTTGCAGGAATACGGGATCAAGCGAATCACCGTCCATCATGCTGCCGAAGCCTACAAGATCGCGCCGCTGCTGGCGAAAAAGGGGATTTGCGCCGCGGTATGGCCTGACTGGTGGGGCTTCAAGCGCGATGCCGAAGACGGCATACCCGAGAATGCGGCCTTCCTAGACGCAGCAGGCGCCTGCACAATGATGCATTCCGATATTCCGGTGCTTGGCAGCCTGCTGAACATCGAAGCGGCCAAGGCCGCCGCTGCGGGGAGACGAGCCGGACTGGACGTACCGCCCGAGAAGGCGATCCGCTGGATTACTTCCAATCCCGCCCGGTCGCTCGGACTGGAAGACCGCCTAGGAACCATCGCACCCGGCATGAATGCGGACCTGGTTCTATGGTCCGGCGATCCTTTCAGCGTCTTGAGCAAGCCGGACCTCGTCTTCATCGACGGCGCCATCGCCTATGACCGTGCCAACAAGAGCCGCCAGCCGACTTCGGACTTCGAGGTCGGTCGGCCACAGCGCGAGCGTGTCGAATGAGGCTGCTTTTACTCTTGCTGGCGATCGTCATCTCCACGCCTGTCCGCGCCGAGACAATCGCAATCACCAATGCACGGCTGATGGATGGAGATCGCGACGAGCCGGGCATGACGATTGTCCTCAAGGATGAGCGGATCCTTTCGGTTTCGCGCGGAGGGCCGATACCGTCCGGTGCGCGGATAGTCGATGCGGCGGGACGGCCGGTCACGCCGTCGCTCGCCGCCGCGGCCACGCAGATCGGTATCGTGGGAATCGGTTCTGCCGAAGATACGCGCGACGAAGCGGTTACGTCGGGGCCGGCAGGGGCAGGGTTCGACATATCGCGGGCCGTCGATGCCAACGATCTGACGATACAGGAAGCGCGCGCACAAGGTCTGGCTTCGGCGATGATCTATCCCGATGCTGGCAACGGGGTCTTCGCAGGCAAGGGCGCGATGCTGCATCTGGTGCCGGGCCGGGATCCGGTTAGCATGGCAGATGCAGCGATGTTCGCAGCTCCGTCGGGCAAGAAGGCAGGCGGTTCGCGAGCGGCTGCCTGGACGCTTATCCGAAATGGCCTGACCGAAGCCAGGCGACCGGCCAGTCCCGCCAATGGTCCACGAGACGATCTGCTGGACCCGCTCGATATCGAAGCCTTGCGGCCGGTCGCTGCGGGCCGGATACCGCTGGCGATCACTGCGAACCGGGAATCCGACATTCGACAGGCCATTGCCTTGGCGAAGGACTATGGCATTCGGGTCGTTGTCGTCGGTGGCGCCGAAGCCTGGCGCGTCGCTTCGGCATTGGCGTCAAGCAGGATTCCCGTAATTATCGATCCGCTCGATGATCTGCCATTCAGCTACGACGCGGTCGGCGCAAGGCGGGACAATGCTGCTATCCTTGCCAAGGCCGGTGTACCGATAGCATTCATGGTCTCGGCGCAGGGAATTTACCTTTCCTACGATGTCGGGCCTGCCTTGCGCGAAGGTGCCGGAATCGCGGTAGCAAACGGTTTGTCTCGCGGCGAAGCACTGCGGGCAATCACAACCGCCCCTTCACAGGTTTGGACAGGCCGACCTCCATCCGGTCTCGTGGCCGGAGCGGCAGCAGACCTTGTCGTGTGGGATGGCGATCCGCTCGAACCGTCGAGTGCGCCGTCGCGCGTATTCATTGCCGGAAGGGAAGTGTCTCCGGTCACGCGCCAGACCCTGCTGCGAGACCGCTACCACCCCTCGCGCAGCGGTGACGCCTTGCCGCCGGCCTATCGGTGAGGATGCGCGCCGCCCTATGCGCGATTGCGCTCGGATTCTCCGCGCCGCTTTTCGCTCATCCTGGCGACATACCCGAAACCGACGCGACCGGGCAGCGGGTCTTAAGCCAGTCCGAACCAATAGCACCTGCCGGACAGACTTTGCCGCTCGAAGCGGGTCGGACTGTTTCCATCGACGTGCGCGAGGGGACATGGCTCTCTCCGGATATTTCACCGGATGGGCGCAAGATCATCTTCGAAATGCTCGGCGACCTCTACGTCGTTGACAGCAAGGGCGGTGATGCTCGCGCCATTCTGACAGGTATGGCATTCGAATCGCAGCCGGTGTTCTCGCCCGACGGTTCGAAGATCGTCTATCTGAGCGACCGATCCGGAGCCGAAAATATCTGGATCGCAAATGCCGACGGCAGCTCACCTCGACAACTGACGCAGTACGACGGCAACACCGTGTTCACATCTCCGGCGTGGTCGGCTGACGGCAGGATGATCTTCGTTTCGCGCTACCAGTCCGACCGGGCGGCCTTCGAACTCTGGCGCTTCGATGCCCAAAGCGGTCAAGGTGAACTTCTCGAACCGATCAAGGCAGTGCCTGACGCGCCGCGAGATCAGTGGCGCAGCACTCTGGGCGCAGTCCCTTCGCCTGACGGGCGGTTCCTGTACTACGCCCGCAACGTCGGCGGCGAGCATGGCGGCAATGTGCCGGAATGGACGATCGTGCAGCGAGATCTGGCAAGCGGCAAGGAAACCACGCTTGTCTCTGCACCGCGCAGCCCGAGACCCGATCTCGTGCTTGGCACGGCCTTTCGGCCAGCCGTGTCACCGGACGGCAAACTGTTGGCCTATGCTGCGCGCGACCGCGGGCAAACCGGCCTCAGGCTGCTTGATATAGGCACTGGCGAGTCCCGCTGGCTCATGTTTCCGGTGCAGCACGATCAGTTGCTGGCCACGCCCTGGCGCGACCTTGTACCGCGGCATGTGTTCACGCCTGATGGCAAGGCGCTGATCTTCAATTCCGGCGGCAAGCTGGCCAAAGTGGACATTGCCAGCGGGGCCACCTCGGACGTGCCTTTTCATGTCGTGGCGGAGATCGGGGTCGGTCCTTCGACAAGGCATGTCACGCGCATGACTGACGATCCGGTTCGCGTGCGGCTCATGCAGGATCCGGCCCGATCGCCCGACGGCAAGCGTATCGCGTTCTCTGCGGTCGGATCCATCTATCTGATGGCGCTCGAACGCGGAGCGGCCCCGGTCCGCATGACGGACGGTTTCCAGCCGTCCTGGTCTCCCGATGGCAAGGCTATCGCATTCGTTCGATGGACTGCGAAGGACTCCGGCCATGTCTGGCTTCGCGATGTGAAATCCGGTCGGGAACGACGGCTGTCTTCGGTGGCCGGTTTCTATACGGCTCCCGTGTTCACCCCGGACGAAAGCGCCGTTCTCGCGCTTCGATCCAGCAACAGCGTGCGCATGCACAGCTACATGGAATTTGGCGCGACGCGCGAAGCCCAGCTCGTGGCAATATCGCTCAAGGGCGGGAAGGACCGCGCCCTTGCTGCCGGTCAGATTGGCGGCACCCCGCATTTTGGCCCCGACCGTTCAGGCGTATTCGTCAACTTTGCCGACGGGGTCTACCAGGTGCCGCTTGCAGGTGGTGCGCCCGAGAAGATCGTCGGCGTGACTGGTCCGGGATGGTATTTTGCCGAGGGCCGCGCGCAGGCAGACGACATCCGCATCAGTCCCGATGGTCAGGAGGCTCTCGTCAGGATTGCGCAGCAACTTTCGCTCGTTGCGCTGCCGGCGAAAGGCGAAACCGTCGATCTGGCCAACCCCGAGCTCAGAAAGCAGCAGCTGACCGACGAAGGCGCCGATTTCATGGGGTGGTCGCCTGATGGGAGCACCATCGGCTGGTCTCTGGGGTCGACCTGGTTTGAACGTCCGCGAAGCGGGATCGACCTGGGTGCGGGCAAGGTTGCACAAGCCACCAACGCTGACGCAACGGCGTTCCCGGCGACTGTAGAGCTTGCGCGGAAGATTATCGCACGAGGTGCGATCGTGCTGCGCGGCGCCACGGTTCTGACCATGAATGGCGACGAGACGGTGGCCGATGCCGATGTGGTCGTGGTCGACGGACGCATTCGCGCCGTGGGATCACGCGGAACGGTGGCCATTCCAGAAGGTGCAACGATACGCGACGTGTCCGGCAAATGGATCGTGCCGGGCTTCATCGAAACGCACGATCACGTTGCGGACGTGCGACGGCAGGTTCTCGACTTCGCAAGCTGGGGCCCGCTCGCCAATCTGGCATACGGGGTCACCACCGCCTTTGATCCATCGACGCTTACCATCGACATGCTGGCCTATCAGGATGCGATAGAGGCCGGCCTCATGGTGGGATCGCGCATTCCCTCCACCGGCCCGGCAATCTTCTCGTTCAACGAATTCACCTCCTACGAGCAGGTGAAGGCAGTGCTCCGGCGCTATCGGGATTATTACCGGCTCGGCAACATCAAGATGTACCGCAGTGGAAACAGGCGCGTGCGGCAGTGGATCGCGATGGCTGCAAGGGAACTCGGTCTCAATCCGACCACCGAGGGCGCTCTGGCGATGAAGCTGGATCTGACGCAGATGATCGATGGCTACGCTGGCCACGAACACGCCCTGCCAGCCGAACCGCTGCGCGAGGACGTGCTTGCGCTCATGGCGCAATCGGGGGTGAGCTACACCACGACATTGCAGATCGGGAACGGCGGGCCGGAAGGGCAGGACTATTTCATCGTCCGCGACGCCCCTGCAGATGATCCCAAGCTCAACAAGTTCGCGCCACGCTTCGTCGTGGACATGAAAATGCGCAACCGGACCTATCGTCCGCTCGGCGAGTATTTCTTCCCGCTGGTCGCTTCGAGCGCAGCGGAGCTTCAGCGGCGCGGCGGCTTGGTAGGCATGGGGTCACACGGCGAGGTGCCGGGGTTGGGATTTCACTGGGAAATGGAAGCGCACGTCATCGGCGGCATGACGCCTGCCGAAACGCTCCATGCTGCGACGATAGGTTCTGCCCGCACGATCGGCAGGGAAGCTGATCTGGGCACTGTGGAAGCCGGAAAGATCGCCGATCTCGTCATTCTCGATCGCGACCCCACTGTCGACATTCGCAATACCCTTTCCATTCATGCCGTCATGCAGGCCGGTCGGCTGCGCGACGGGAAAACGATGGACGAGCTCTGGCCGGTCCCGAGCAAACTTCCCCGGCGCTGGTACTGCGACGACCGTCCTCCGGGGACGCCCGACTCTTGTTGACGCTGATTGAGGTGCGATCGATGAAGTTGCTGATTGCCGCGGCTTGTCTGGCAGCACCTTGCGCCGCATTGGCAAAGGATGCCGTCGAAGCGCCCGAGCCGCAGAACATGCTGGTCGAGATCTACCGCATCGCGCCGGGCAAACATCGAGAGTTTCTTCAGGCGATTGCGAGTTACGACGAGGCGAACCGCATTGCGGGATTACCGCCGCGCCAGCTTTACGTTCATCAGGACGGAGCAAGCTGGGACTTCATGTTGATCCAGCCGGCAAGAACTCCCGACGACAAGCGCGCAGCGCTCGATGCTGCATGGGAAAAGCTGGGTCTGCCGTCCGGCCCGGACTTCTTCTTCACATTCCGCTCGATGATCGCCGAACACAGCGACACCTTCGCCAGCGGACCGACGACAGCAGCGGTCTATCTGGCGAAAACAAAGCCGCAGACCGGCAAATAGAAAATGGCGGGCCTTTCGACCCGCCATTCCCGCAACCCTGACCTGTTGGTTCAGAACTTCTTGGTGACGGTTCCGATCACCTGACGGCTCGCGCCGAACGTGCAGTTCGAGAAGCTTGCGCAACGCGCGACATACCGCTTGTCGAGGATGTTCGATCCGTTGATGGCAAAGCGCCATCCCGGCGTGTCGTAGTGGATGATCGCATCGAACAGCACCGGATTGTCGCTGTAGAGGACCGGATTGGGATTCGGATTGTAGATATTTGGTGCAATCGGGAGGCTGCCCGCGCTCGTGCTCACATAGCGCCCGCCGATGCCGAAGCCGAGGCCGCCAAGCGAGCCGCGCTGGAAGGTATAATCGACAAGCAAAGAGAGCTTGTGCTTGGGCGTGACGGGAAGCGGCGCGCCGATCTCTTCGGCGACGTTGCTCTCCTTGATCTCGCTGTGCGTGTAGCTGTACGACCCGTTGATCGACAGCTGCTCGCGGATACGCGCGACCACTTCCATCTCGCCACCGTAGACCTGGACCTTGCCGGTCTGCGTGCCGAACACGGGAAGCACGCCGCCGCCGGTGCTGACGACGTTCTTCTGGTTGATCTTGAAGACTGCCAGAGTAGCGAACAGCTTCACATCGTCGCCCAGCGCACGCCCATCGAACTTGATGCCGCCTTCGAATTGCTCGCCTTCGGTAGGCTTGAACGGCACGCCGGTAACCGAATCCGAGCCAAGAACGGGCTCGAACGAGGTCGCGTAGCTGACATAGGGTGCGATGCCGCTGTCGGTGACGTAGTTCGCGCCGACGCGATAGGTGAACTTGTGCTGCTTCTTGTTGAGATAGGGGCCGGGCGTGTCGATGGACACGAACGGCGAGCGGTAATCGGTATCGACCCAGTCGTAACGGCCGCTCAACAGGACGTAGAAATTGCCGAAGCGGAGCTGGTCCTGCGCGTAGACGCCGGTCTGCTTGAGTTTCTGGTCGTTGTACAGAGTGGTGATCGGCGTCCCGGCGTAGACGATCTTGTTATAGACCGGTGCAAACAGGTCGATCGTGTCGACATAGGGTTCGGCCCACTGGAAGCCGTAGGCCGCGTAGTTCTCGACATCGCGATAGTCGAGGCCGACGAGGAAGGTGTGCTCGATCGCACCCGTGTCGACCTTGCCGTGTAGGCGCGCGTCGACAGCCAGGCTGTTCACATTCTCGGCATAGGGGAAGCTGGCGCGGTACACCGTGTGGTTGTCGGCATCGAGGCCCGAACCATAGATGACCCGCTGTTCCTCGTCATAGTCGGAATACTTGAAATTGACGTCCACGCCGAGGTTGTCGCTGAAGTCATGCGACAGCTCGAAACCGGCGCCGTACTGGTTGCGTTCGTACTTGTTGTAGTTCGGCTCGCCGAGATTGGTCTTGCGGCTGATCTGGCCGAGCGGATTGGGCAGCAGGGTGCCGACCGCCGGCAGGAAGCCGTTGGTGTCGCCGTGAACCAGATCGTACTGATAGTAGAACAGCGGCGTGAAATCGGTCGAAGGGCCGAGGTGCAGGGTGAAGGTCGGGGCGACCATCACTCGCTGTGCATCGACTCCGTTCCGCGTCGCTTCCCGGTCGCGGATCAGCGCGGTCATGCGCGCGTCGATGGAGTCGCTGAGCGGCCCCGTCAGGGTCATAGCTCCCTGCTTGTACTGGTCCTCGCCAAATTTGAACGAGACTTCGCCGCCGAGCTCGGAGCTCGCGCGGCGGCTGCGCTGGTTGTAGAGGCCGCCCGGGGGCGAGCTGCCGTAAAGGACAGATGCCGGGCCCTTCAGGATATCGAGCGAATCGAAGGCATAAAGATCGACGCCATTCGAAAAGATCGTCGTCGTAACCGGAGTGGCAAGACCATCGATGAATTGCTTCGGCGTGAAGCCGCGCACCTGGATGAAATCGAAGCGCAGGTCCGGACCGTAGTTCTCGCCTGAAACACCGGCCACATAGCGCACTGCCTGCTGTGCATCGATGAAATTGAGAAGGTCGATCTGGTCTCGGGTGACGACAGAGATCGACTGCGGCGTCTCGATCAGCGGAATGTTCGATTTGGTGGCTGTCTCGCCTTCGTCCGATGGGACATAGCGTGCGGCGGTTACGACAATGACGGATTCTCCGTCGACTTCGCTACGCACCGTTTCGTTAGGCGTTGAAGTCCCCGGTTCCGACTGCGCAAAGGCGTTCGGGGATGCCGCAAGTCCAAGAGCGGCGCCAAGGAAAAGGCCACTGCGGATTGCGCGATTGCTAGCTGAAGTCATGACTACCCCCTTTTACAAATTGGTCCATGCCTCTCCAATTTGATCGGAAACGCTATGCCTCCGCTTGTTGTCCCGCAACGTGGGGCGGGCCAGACGTTGAACAGGTCGGGCCATTGGAGCCAATCGCCAGGACCGGGCGTTTTTCGCATGAACCCTGCGACGCGAAAAGCGGACGTTCGCTCGATGCGCGTGCGAGGATGTCTTTCTCGTTATCTCTTCGAGCGCCTGCGCCAAAGGGTGAAGCCCAGAACGATCATCACCAGCAGCCACAGCCCCGTAGCCATCACGGCCAATCTGCCGAGTGTTCCGCCCATTTCGCCCGTGTGAAACGGGAACAGGCCGTCAACAAAGCTGCGCGCCGGTCCGTCGGAGAGCGCATCCTGGCGCGCTGCAATCTCGCCATTTGCCGCTCGAACGTAGACTGTCGTCGTCCCATATACGCGGCGAGATTCGCCTGGCTGAAGAAGCCTGACCCGATAGAACGCGCTATCGGCGCTCGGCAGGCTTACGCCGGAGAGCCGTGCTGCCGGGTAGGCATCCATTGCACTTGCGACTGCTTTGGCGAAGCCGACATCCTGTGAGCCAGCGTCCGCAGAAGCAGGAGTCGCCAATGTCGACGGCTGAACGATGCTTTCGACTGCGCCTGAAAAGACCAGCATCACTCCGGCACTGACTGTCATCAGAGCGGGAACAGCGCACCACAGCCCAAGTGTGCGATGCCATGTATAGCTGGCGCTGGCTGTGCCAGCCTTGACTTGCCGGGGAAAGAGAACCCGCCGCCATTGTCCTCGCCGTGGCCATGCAAGGATCAGCCCGAGTGCAATATTCGAAAGCAGCACCAATCCGCTGAGACCGACGATCCAGCTGCCGGTGTCGCCGCCCATCAGGTTGTGATGAATGACGACAAGAGAGTTTACCCAACCGCCATCGGCAAAGATCTCGTCGTCACTGCGTTCGCGAAGCTCGGAGCCGGTTCCATCTATGAGTACTACAGAAGATCCTTCGGGCGCATCAAGGTAGAGGTCGAACCGGCCCGGCTTGCCGCCAGTTTCCCATAACGACCCGACCGTTGCACCCGCTCTTCCGGATTCGAGCGACGCAATCCGGCTTTCGATGGCAGCGAGGTCCACGCGCGTCGCACCGCCAGGGACGAGTGCGTCGTCAATTTCCCAATGGAATACGATCAGCACGCCGGTCAGCGCCTGAACGAACCAGAAGGCAAGGCAACCCAGGCTGATCCAGCGATGAAATCGCAAAGCGGATTTTCTCAACGACATCTGTCTTTTCACGCGTCCCTAACCAATCGCGGCATAATGCCAGCAGAGAGCTCGTCGACCGGCTTGATCGGGCCAAACTACCTTGGCAGCGGGCCAGCGGGTCAAGTGACCCGCTGCGGCATTGCGGAGGTGAGGTGGGCGGTGATTTCCTTTGGCGCGTCGCGCGGCGCGATTGACAGTCCGCCCAACCCATTCCGCCTACAAGTTGAGCAGAGCAGGATCGCCCCCTTGTGCTGCGATGTTGTCCGTCACCGTCCGTTCCGTTGCATAGCGAAGCAGACTGTGCGGTCCGCCTGCCTTCGGTCCGGTTCCGGAAAGGCCGTGGCCGCCGAATGGCTGTACGCCAACCACTGCGCCGGTCATCGCCCGGTTGATATAGACGTTGCCTGCCGGCACGGCTGCCATGACCTGCCTTGCGAAGGCCACAATGCGGCTGTGTATGCCTAGCGTCAGTGCATAGCCGCGTCCGGCGAGTTTGCGCATCACTTCCGGCAGTTCGTCCGGACCATAGCGGTAGACGTGCAGGATCGGTCCGAACACTTCGCTTTCAAGGAAATCCGGCTCGGGAATCTCGGCCAGCACGGGCGCGAAGAAGCTGGAGTCGGCTGGCGCATCCTCACGATTGCCCTCGAAAATGATCCTGGCATCGCGACGCAGCCGTTCGCGATGAGCTTCAAGCGTCGCCATGGCTTGTGCGTCAATGACCGGACCGATGTCGGTCGCGGGATCGGCGGGATTGCCCAACCTGCGCGTGCGCAGCGCTCCGATCAGGGCCTCGATCAATTCATCCGCGCGTGCTGTCGGCAGATAAAGCAACCGCAGCGCAGAACATCGCTGACCTGCCGACCCGAAGGCCGAAAGTATGACATCGTCGGTCAACTGCTCGCGCAGAGCCGTGGTGTCGACGAACATCGCGTTGAGCCCGCCGGTTTCGGCAATGAGGGGAACGATCGGACCGGGTCGCCTCGCCAGTGCCTGATTGATCGCGTTCCCCGTGTCGGTGCCGCCGGTAAAGGCCACGCCATCAATCTGCGGGTGTTCGACGAGCCGGGCGCCGATGGTGGAGCCATCGCCGGGAAGCAGGGAAAGCGCCCCCGATGGCAGGCCAGCGCCAAGAAACAGGCGCACGGCTTCGGCTGCGATCAGGGGAGTTTGTTCCGCAGGCTTTGCAAGCACGCAATTGCCTGCCGCCAGCGCCGCCGCGATCTGGCCGGTGAAGATTGCCAGCGGAAAATTCCAGGGCGAAATGCAGGCGAACAGGCCTAGGCCGTGAAGCGACAGGCAATTGGTTTCGCCGACCGGCCCGTCCAGCGTCTCCGCATCGGTGAATTGCCGCTCGGCCAGCATCGCGTAGTATCGGCAGAAATCGGCGGCTTCGCGAACCTCCGCGACCCCGTCGTTCAGCGTCTTGCCACCCTCGAGGGCCAGCAGCGCAACCAGCCGGTCCATGTTCGCTTCGAGGGCATCGGCCATGGCGCGCAGTATCTCCGAGCGCCCCGTGCCGCCTGCGGCATCCCAACCAGGCTGGGCTGCGCGGGCCGCTGCAATTGCGGCGTCCACGTCTTCAGGCGAGGCGTCGCGGACCTTGCCGACGACGATCGAAGGATCGGCAGGAGCGCGAACATCGCGCTCGCCGCGTCCGACCAGCCGGCCACCGAACACAGGTCCGCCTTCGATGTCGCCACCACGAACCATGGCCAGCGCCGATGCCGCCTGCTCCCGGTGCGCCCGCATCGAATAGTCGCGACCGAGAGAGTTCAGCCGACTGGTCCCGTAGAGGTTTCGCGGCAGTGGAATGCGAGGGTGCGGCCAGGGGCTGGCGGCAACCTTGGCAACGGGATCGCCAGTCACGACCTCGGCAGGAACGTCGGCATCGAGAAAGGCATGGACGAAGCTGTTGTTCGCCCCGTTTTCGAGCAGGCGGCGGACGAGATAAGGCAGCAGCTCCTGGTATTCACCGACCGGCGCATAGACACGCACCGGGGTGCCATGAGCTTTCGCATCGAGCGCATGGTAGAGCGCTTCGCCCATTCCATAGAGGCGCTGAAATTCGATTTGCACGCCATGTTCCGCAGCGATCCTTCCCACGGCTGTGACGGTATGCGCGTTGTGCGAGGCAAACTGCGCAAACAATCCGGGCGAGGCTTCGATAAGCCGCTGCGCGCAGACGAGATAGGAGAGGTCGGTCGCGTCCTTGGTGGTAAAGACGGTGTAGCCTTCCATGCCTGCGGTCTGGCATCGCTTGATTTCGCTGTCCCAGTAGGCTCCCTTGACCAGACGCACACGGATCGGGGTGCCTCTGCGTTCAGCGAGCAGGGCCAGCGCCTCGATCGTTCCCACCGCTCGCTTCTGGTAGGCTTGAACGACAATGCCGAGACCGTCCCAGTCGGCGATGCCCGGCTCAAGCGCGAGCCTCTCGAACAGCTTCAGCGACAGCACGAGCCGGTCCGCCTCTTCGGCATCGATCGACAGGTCGACATTCTTGCTCGCCGCCAGCTGGGCCAGCTCCAGAAGACGAGGATAAAGATCGGTCCAGACCAGATCCTCCTGGACGGCCTCGTAACGGGCACTGAGCGCAGAAAGCTTGATCGACATGCTCTGCCGCCCGCTGGCGAGCGGCTCGGCCTCACCGACCGCGTCAATGGCTTTGCGGTATAGATCGAAGTATCGCTCGACATCCGCTTGCGTGCGTGCGCCTTCGCCAAGCATGTCGAACGATGCCAGCATGGACCGGCTTTTTGCCGTCCGGACAGCTGCCTTGATGGTGGGAGCGATGACGAACTGGCGGCCCATCAGTTGCACGGCCGTTTCCACTGCCTTGCGCATGATCGGCATGCCCAGTCGGTGCGCCAGATCCATGGCGTTTCGGCGGAATGCGTCGCTGGCGGAGCTTCCTCCTGCGGCAATGCGGCCAGACAGGTAGAGCGCCACGCTGGCCGAATTGACGAACAGGCTGTCCGAATGGCCGAAGTGCTTCTCCCAGTCCGCGTCGGCTATGCGTCCGGCGATCAGGGCATCGCGCGTTCGCGCATCAGGGGTTCGAAGCAGGGCTTCGGCGATGCACATGATCGCAATGCCTTCTTCGCTGGCCAGCGAAAATTCGCGAAGAAATCCGTCGAGCGCGCTGCCGCCGCCGGCTTCGCGCCGCGCACGCGAAACGAGCGCCGCAGCATCGCCGGATACCGAGGCCCGCCAGGATGCCGGATATTCGAATGCCTCAAGCAGACGAACGATCACATTATGCTCGTCCGCGTACTTTTCCCTGTCGAGGAGGTGCCAGTGCTCTCCTGCTGTTGTCTTGGGGCTTGCCATGTGGACCTCCCGGATGATCGTTTCCAATCTGTGTCGGTCGAGAGCGCAGTGCAACATAGCTTGCCGCGTTTGGCCTGTCCGGCCTTATGAATGACCCGAGATTTGCATTTGGAGCGACATGGAGGGACGCTAACGATTTCATCGGTCTGAATCTGGGCAAGAGCCACGCCTGCCTGAAGGTCAAATCCAGAAACGCCACTGGTCCTGCATACGGCGCTCAGGTCGGCGCTGCCGCTTCCTGCTCTGCCTTCCACAGCATCCTGCCGAGCCACGCCGCGCCAAGGCAGGACAGGGCGACCACGACCAGTTGCTCGATGATCGGAATGCCGACCGCGCTCATGCCAGCGGCGATCAGCGAGCCGATCACCATCGCGCCGGAATTGACGATATTGTTGGCGGCTACCGTGCGGGCCGTCTGCGACTTGTCGACGAAGGTGGTCAGGAAGGCATAGAGCGGCACGACGAACATGCCGCCGGTAACCGCGATCATCAGCAAGGTGCCGAGGAGCGCGATGGCGAGCGGATGGCTCACGAAAGTCGCAACGTCCATCAGTTCGGGGCCGGTTTCCTGGCTCCACAGCCGGCAAACCATCTCGAACAGCAGCAGGAACACGCCCATGCCGATCACCGCGGCCGGAGCGTAGCGCGCCGAAACCTGGCCCTTGAGCAGCGCGTTGATCGCCACCGAGCCGATTGCGACGCCCACCGAGAACATCACGAGGAACAGGCTCGCCACTTCCTTGCTGGCCGAGAGCACGTTCTTGGCAAGCGGCGGAAACTGGATGAACAGGACCGCGCCGATCGCCCAGAAGAAGCTGATCGCGAGGATCGCGATGAACACGCGCCGGTCCTCCATGGTGTGGCGCACGAGATTCCACGATGCGCGCACGACATGGAAATCGAGCGGTTCGGGTTTGGACATTGGCGGGGCCGGGGGGACGTACTGGCTGGAGAAATAGCCCAATACGGCAAAGACAATCACGCAGGCAGCCGCCCATTCCACGTCGATCCAGCCAGCCAGGATCGTGCCGGCAAGGATGGCGATATAGGTGCCCGCCTCGACCAGCCCGGTGCCGGAAAGCACCTGACCGCGTTCAAGGTGCTGGGGCAGGATCGCGTATTTGATCGGGCCGAAGAAGGTCGAGTGGACGCCCATGGCGAACAGCGCCAGCATCATCAGCGGAATGGCCCCGGTCTGAACGGCTGCGCCTTGCCAGGCGAGGAACAGCCCCGTGCCGCCGACCAGCATGATGCCGATCTCGCACATCTTCACCACGCGGATGATCTTCGCCTTGTCGCGCATGTCGGCAAGCTGCCCGGAGAGGGCGGACAGCAGGAAGAACGGCAGCACGAATACGCCCGAGGCAATGGCGCTGAACCGCGCTTCCGCCGCTTCGGAACTGTAGACCGAATAGACGACGAACAGCACCATCGCGTTCTTGAACAGGTTGTCATTGAACGCGCCGAGCAACTGGGTGACGAATAAGGGTAGGAAGCGCCGCGACTTGAGCAGTGCTGTCGATGTCGTCATTCGTGGCCTTCCGGCTTTCCCCTCGGTCGCGCTGCCTTAGCGGCATTGTCCTGCGCGTAAAAGACGCTGGCACCTTTTTCCTCGGTCGCATCGCGGCTAAGGGACGAAGCGCAATGCTGACGCTGCCCAACCTTCTGACCCTGTCGCGGATCGTGACCGTGCCGCTGCTGGCGTTTTTCCTGTGGTGGCCCGAATGGCAGGTGGGTTACGGCATCGCCTTCGTGATCTACTGCCTGATGGGCGTGACCGACTATTTCGACGGCTATCTCGCGCGGGCGAGGGGCGCTGTCTCGAAGCTGGGCATCTTCCTCGATCCCATCGCCGACAAGATCATGGTCGCCGCTGTCATCCTCGTGCTGACCGCGCAGGGCGTGCTCGACGGCCCCTATGTCGGCGAGGCGCACGTCATCGCCGGGCTCATCATCCTCGTACGCGAGATTGCCGTTTCGGGCCTGCGCGAATTTCTCGGGCCGCTGCAGGTGTCGATGCCGGTCTCGAGGCTCGCGAAGTGGAAGACGGCCTGCCAGATGATCTCGCTCGGCGTGCTGATACTCGGCAAGGCGACGCCTTGGTGGAACGTCTCGCTCGGCGATCTGGTCATCAACCTTCCGCATACGGTCGGGCTCACGACACTGTGGGCCGCCGCGATGCTGACCCTGATTACCGGCTGGGACTACCTGCGCGTCGGCCTCAAGCACATGGATTGAGCGGAAAGGTCTATCCGACGGTCAGAAGCGACGAATCGTTCACGAACAGCCTGAGCGAAGTGCCTGCAACCGGTTCCGCCATCGCACCATGAATCACATAGTCGCCGGTCAGACTGCCGGTGGCGCTGGCCCGGATCGCATAGTCACCCGAGCGCCCCGCAGTAAACGTGAGCAACGCATCGAAGCCCAGACCGGAATCCTCGCCAGAGCCGGGCTGGAATTCGCTTATCGCCTTTCCGCGCGGATCGAGGATCTCCATAAGCGGATCGGCAAGACTGCCATCGATGCCGAGCGTGCTCATGCCGAGCATTTCGAAGGTCCACGTATCGCCCCTGCGAAGGCTCACGGTAAAGGTATCCACCTCGCCAGCCGTGTCGATCGAGCCAGCGAAGGAGAGATCGATTGCATCGCTCGCAAGCGGACGGCCTTCGATCCACTCCATCCCTTCCAGCGTCGCATGGATCAGCGAGCCGACCAGCGCGTGAACCTGTGCCGTAGGGTGAATGCGGTCGAAGAACACCGTGTCCTGATATTGCAGCAGGTTATCCTGCAGGTCCTGCAAGGCAATGCCGTGAAGATCCGCGAGAGTCGGCAGGATACGATCGAGAGCGCCTTGTTCGATGACATTGCCCTGATCGTCGAGGACATCGGCGAGCGGCACATAGGTCACCTCTGCGCCCAGCGCCCGCGCCGCAGGCACGACCTGCTCGCGGATCAGGTCATCGAGAATTTGCGAGTATTGCGTTGCTGTCCGCGCACGGTCGAGTTCACTGCCCGGTGTCGGGTCAAGCACGCCGTCGAAATCGGTGTCGTAGCGCGGGATCAGCCCGACATCGGGCAGGCCGGTAATCACAAAATGGCTTGCGCCTCGCGCGACCATTTCCCCGATCTCGCCGAGGAGGGCATCTGCTGCTTTCTGGAGCCTGGTTGCAGCAGTAGCGGCGTCGGTCACAGCGCCAGTTGCCGGAGCAAGTTCGCGAACGTCGTTGCCGCCCATCGTAATCAGGAACAGCGCACCCGGATCGTATTTGCCATCTGCCGCATCGCGCATCGCGTCGGTCTGGTCGTAGAGATTGGGGATCGGGCCTCCACCCCTGATCTGCGCGCCGCCGTAACCCCAGTTGAGATTGTTGTCCTTGGGTTCGGGTTCGAACGGGGCGATGCGAATCCCGAAGGTCGGCTCCTCGTAGCCGTAAGGGAAGATGCTCTGGCTGGGCTTGCCGGTGTACTTGTTGGTGACGAGGTCGGCATAGGTATAGCAGTTGGTAAAACGGCCCTCGAAATAGCCTAGCTCTGCTGTCGGTGCGCCTTCGGGCAGATCCTGAAACGGCAGGCCGTCGTACCATTCGGCAAGGCCAAGCGCGTTTCCGGCATCGATCAGGCTGTCGCCCAGTGTGATGACGCCGCTGAACCGTGACGTGGCAGGAGGGGTGGGCGAAGGCTTGCCGCCGCCATTGCCGTTTCCGTTGCCCGGCGCTCCGTTCGATCCAGCACCTGTTATGCTAAGCCGAATGCCAGCCATGTCTTCGTGCCTCGCTCAAAAGCCAAGCCCGCTTCGCGTTTCCCCTGCCACTCAGATTGCCAGCTTGCATGGCCGGATTCAACCGGTCACATGGCCAGAAAATGCCGGGAATCAGCGATTTTTCCGTTCATAATTGCACACATGGGGCGCCATGCTAACGCTGCCGGAAATAGCCGAACGGCTCGTCTGCATATTCCAGCATCTTCGTCAGGCGCTCGTCACGCTGTGGCGGTTCGCTGAATTCCGGGCCCCAGCGGGTGCCGTATTCGTAGGTGTGGACCACTTCGCCGGAAAAGCCGCCCGGGAGGCGCTGAGCGGCCAGGTGGACCATCGGCGAACCCCAGTAATCGATGTCGGGCTGGCGTCCGTCGCGCATGTAGAATTCGGCGTGACCGGGACTGATCGCGTTCACAGCGACTCCCTGCTTGGCGAATTCGACGCCGCAATAGGTCGTCAGGCGCTCGAGGGCGGCCTTGGTCACGGCGTAGGTCGGGAAGCCGTGCGCCTTCGCGCCTTGCTTCGAGGGTCGCGCACCGAGCGTCGTCAGGTTGATGATCGCGCCGCCCCCATCTTGCGTGAGGTAGGGCATGGCAGCTCCCATGAAGTGATAATTCCCCAGCACGTTGACGCGAAATGCGCCTTCCCATTCCTCGTCGCTGATGCCGAGGGCTGGCAGCTTCGCCGTCACGCCCCAGACCGCATTGTTCACGAGCGCGTCGAGCCGGCCATACCGTTCGATGCAGGTCGCTACGGCCGCCTCGATGCTGGCCTTGTCCATCATGTCGACCTTGCAGGCCGAAATCTCGACACCTTCGGCCTTGGCAGTCGCCACCAGTTCGGCGAGCGAGCCGATCTCGTTCGGATCGCCTTCCACCGTGCGCGCCGTCGCCAGCACCTTCGCGCCAGCTTTCGCCAGCGCCAGCGCATAGATGCGACCGATCCCGCGGCTCGCGCCCGATACGATTGCTGCGGTTCCGCTAAGGTCGTTGGGCGGCTGGTATGTCATGATGCGATTGTCCTCTCTCCAACGCCCCGGTCAGCCGGTGCGCAATTCCTCTGCCAGCAGGCGGAATTCGTCTCCGCGCGGGCTGTTCTTGCGCCAGACCAGCGCAATTTCGCGGTTGGCGTCGTTCGACTTGAGTGGGCGGGCGACGACATTGGTGCCGTTCAGGATGCCCGCATCGAGCGCCATTTCGGGCAGCATGGTCAGGCCCAGCCCATTATCGACCATCTGCACCAGCGTGTGCAGGCTGGTGCCGATCATGGTCGCGCTGGCGCGCAGTTCCGGGCGATTGCAGGCAGCGAGCGCATGGTCCTTGAGGCAGTGGCCGTCCTCAAGCAGCAGCAGCCGGTTCTCGTCGATGATTGCAGGCGAGACTTCGGCTGGCGGATCGCGCGGATCGTCCTTGGGGAAGGCGACGAAGAAGGCGTCGAGTTCGATCGTTTCCTTTTCGATCTCGCCAGTGGGGTAGGGCAGGGCGAGCAGCACGCAGTCCGCGCGGCCATGGTGGAGCGATTCCATTGCCTGCGCGCTCGTCTCTTCGCGCAGGAACAGCTTGAGGTTGGGGCGCTCGCGTCTCAGGCGCGGCAGCATGCGTGGCAACAGGAAAGGGGCGATCGTGGGAATCACGCTCATTCGCATCTCGCCTGATAGTGGCTGGCCCGCTGACTGCACGAGGTCGGACAATTCCTCGGTTTCGCGCAAGATGCGGTGCGCGCGTTCGACTACGGCATTGCCGAGCGGCGTGAAGCGCACGGCGCGCTTGGTGCGCTCTACCAGAACGACGCCAAGCAAGGCTTCGAGATCGCGCAGGCCCGCCGAAAGTGTCGACTGGGAAACGTAGCAGGCTTCTGCGGCGCGACCGAAGTGGCCGTGTTCGTGCAGCGAGACGAGATACTGCAACTGCTTCAGGGTCGGCTGGTAGACGGTCACTGCCTTGCGGTCCGGCGGCTCATGAATTGCCGGTTATGGCATTCGCCATGTCGTCGACGTGAGTCATCCGAAGTTTGCCGCCGACGACGCCGAAAGCGAGGTTGCCTTCGACCAGTTCCAGCGCGTCCCGCCCGAACTGGTCGAAGCGCCAGCCTTCCAGCATCGGCAAGCCCTTGCGCACGCCTGCCGCAAGCTGCTCCAGTTCATCGCTGCGCGCCAGCAACCGCGCCGCAACGTCGATTTCGCGCGCGCGGATCTTGAGCAGCAGCTTGAGCAGGTCGGCAACCAGCGCGCCTTCCTTGCCGAGCGGTGCGCCGCGTGCGGTGCGGGCCGGCAGTTCATCGTCGGACAGCGGTTTGGCGTTTGCCAGTGTTTCCATCAGCCGCTTGCCGATCTCGTTGTCTTTCCAGCCTTGCGAGAGACCGCGCACCTTAGCGAGGTCGGCCTGGTGCTTGGGCGGATGGCTGGCGATATCGGCCAGAGTCTCGTCGCGCACGATGCGGCCGCGCGGGATGTTCTTGTCCTGCGCCTCCATTTCGCGCCAGTGCGCCAGTGCCTTGAGCCGCCCCAGCATGGCCGGATTGCGGCCCGCCGCCTTGATCCGCAGCCATGCGGAAGAGGGATCGTTGCGGTAATTATCCGGATCGGCTAGCTTTTCCATCTCGGCATCGAGCCATTCGCCGCGTCCGGTCTTGACCAGTTTCTTGAGGATGCGCGGGAAGATGTCGGCAAGATAGGTGACGTCGCCGATGGCATATTCGATCTGCCGCTCGGTCAGCGGTCTGCGCGACCAGTCGGTAAACCGGGCGCCCTTGTCGATGGTCTTGCCCAGCCACGATTCGACCAGATTGGAATAGCCGATCTGTTCGGACTGGCTGATCGCCATCATCGCGATCTGCGTATCGAAGATCGGATGCGGGGTGCGTCCTGTCGCGTTGAACACGATTTCCACGTCCTGCCCGCCTGCGTGGAAGACCTTGAGCACGTCTTCGTTGTTGGTCAGGAGTTCGAGCAGCGGGGTCAGGTCGATCCCGTCAGCAAGCGGATCGATCGCCGCTGCCTCGTTCCCGTCGGCGACCTGCACCAGGCACAGTTCGGGCCAGTAGGTGTTTTCGCGCATGAATTCTGTATCCACGGCGACGAACTCGGCGCGGGACAGGCGCTCGCACAATGCGGCAAGTTCGTCGCTGGAGGTAATCAGCGGGTGAATCTTCATAAGAGAGGCGCGTTACGCCTAACCCGCGATGACTTCAACGGCGCAGGATCAATTTGCCCAGCCAGGCGAGGAACCGTGCAACCGGCCCGTCGGATGTGCGCTGCGGCAGTTCCTCCATCGGTGCGACGCGGATACGGTCACGGATCGAGTGGCTGGCAGGCTGCGGTGCAGGATAGTGGCGCAACGGTTCAGTCGCGAAAGGCGTGTCGGACAGATCGTCTTCCGAGACCGGAACGAACTCTTCCGGTTCGGTCGGGTGCGGGTAGCCGGAGTTTTCCTGGTCTGCCGAAAAGCCCGGTTGATCGTCATGCTGGGTAGCCCATTCTGGCGGCTGCCAGCGGTCGGCGCCAGAATAGCTGTCGGCGCCGCTTGCCTCGAGTGGGTCAGGCATGAAGATGTCGTCGACCTGATCGAACTCCGGAAGCGATCCGAACCTGTCTGATTCAGGTTTCCAGTCCTCGGCGGATTCGCGCGGCTGTGGCTCGTCTGGCGTGGTGTAGTCTGGCGCATCGACGGGAAATTCGAGGTCGTCGTAGGGTTCGTCCGGGCCGCCGAACTGCGCTTCGGCAAATTCGTCGGTGTCGGGGCCCGGCTCGTGTTGGAGCGCAGCCAGCTCCTCGGCATCGGGTTCGTTGGTGAAGTCCGAGGCGTCGGGCATGAATTGCGTGATATCGACCGAATTGGGATCGAAGGCCGCCTGAGCCACCAGATCGTCGGCCATGCCGAGCGGGTTGTGCGCTTCTGCGCCATCGAGCACGAGCGCCATCTTCTTGGTCTTCTCGCGGTGCGCGCCAAGCCCGGCAAGATCGACCAGCGATGCGGCTTCCTGCTCTTCGGTGTCGAAATCGTCGACCGGGCTTGCCGTTTCGTGCGTGACGACCTGAATCGCGCCGTCGTCCCGGTATTCCTCGCAGGTCATCACCGGCGCGTCGAAGAAAGGATAGGCGTCGGAATTGACCAGCAGGATCGCCATCGGGCGCGGCAGCCCTTTTTCGATCACCGCGCGACGCGCTGCCTGCCAGACCATCACGCCGAGGTAGCACGCGCCGATCGCGCCAGCGCGAATGTCTTCGCTGTCCGGATCGTCGCTGTTGGCGACATCGTTTTCCAGCCTGACGATGGCGCCATAGAGGTCGTCTATGCCTTCGATGGCAAGCGTGTCGTCGATGCGGTCGTGGTCGCCCTGCCATTCGCAGCCGAATGCCGAGTAGCCTTCGAGCAGGTCGGCGCGATCCGTCTCGGAGAACGGGAACGTCGCATCGGAATAGAAGCTGGTGGCAAGCGGCGGCCGCAAGTTGCCTTCGGCGTCAGGCTCGATTCCAAGATCGGCCGGGTCGCCGATGCCGATGCCTATGGCCGTGATCGGGGTTGATGCCCGCGAATACTCGTTGACCCTGTCGGCCAGTCGATCCCAGCCAGCCAGATTGATGTCTTCGGGGCTGAGTTCGAGCAGGCGTCCGGGCAGGACCTTGCCCTCGCCGGCGCATTCGGGGAGCAGCTTTTTCAGGCGCTCCACCGCCTCGTCGGCGCGACCGTTTCTCAACATGTTTTCGATGGAGCGGCGGAACGCATGTTCTTCCAGCCCATCGATGATGATTTCCTCAGGCAAGAGCCTAACTCCGGTACTGCTGCATCGGACACCCTAACCGACAATGGTTGATCAGGGGTTACGGCGGGAAAACCCCTAGATTAGGGGCTGCGGACTTGTGCGCGGCCCGCACAGGCCCTAGGGGCGCACCATTCAAACAGAACAGCCCGAAAATCCCGGTGATATTCCCATGACCCATCCCTACCGCAGCCACGATTGCGGCGCTCTTTCCGCCAGCGAAGTCGGCCAGACCGTCCGCCTCTCCGGCTGGATCCACCGCAAGCGCGACCACGGCGGCGTCCTGTTCGTCGACCTGCGCGATCACTACGGCATTACCCAGATCGTCGCCGACGAGGACAGCCCGGCGCTCAAGCTGCTCGATTCGCTGCGCGTGGAAAGCGTCGTCACCATCGACGGCGAAGTGAAGGCGCGCTCTGCCGGTACGGTTAATCCGAACCTTTCGACTGGCGAGATCGAGGTCTTTGCCCGTTCCGCCACGGTCCAGTCGAAGGCCGACGAGCTGCCGATGCCCGTCGCGGGTGAGCAGGAATATCCCGAGGATATCCGCCTCAAGTACCGCTTCCTCGACCTGCGGCGCGAGAGCGTGCATGCCAACATGATCCTGCGCAGCAAGGTCATCTCCTCGCTGCGCCAGCGCATGACCGCGCAGGGCTTCATGGAAATCCAGACGCCGATCCTGACGGCCAGCTCGCCCGAGGGCGCGCGCGACTATCTGGTGCCAAGCCGCGTCCATCCCGGCAAGTTCTACGCGCTTCCGCAGGCACCGCAGATGTTCAAGCAGCTGCTGATGGTCGCCGGTTTCGACCGCTATTTCCAGATCGCACCGTGCTTCCGCGACGAGGATGCCCGTGCCGACCGCTCGCCGGGCGAGTTCTACCAGCTCGACTTCGAAATGAGCTTCGTCACGCAAGACGATGTTTTCAATGCGATCGAGCCGGTTCTGTCTGGCGTGTTCGAGGAGTTCTCGAACGGCAATTCGGTTACGCCTGCTGGCCAGTATCCGCGCATTCCCTTTGCCGAAGCCATGCTGAAGTACGGCTCCGACAAGCCGGACCTGCGCAATCCGCTGGTCATTTCGGACGTCACCGATCACTTCACCTCTTCGGGCTTCGGCCTGTTCGAGAAGATCGTCGGCGGCGGCGGCAAGGTGCGCGCAATCCCCGCGCCGAACACCGCGGAAAAGAGCCGCAAGTTCTTCGACGACATGAACGACTGGGCGCGCTCGGAAGGCTATGCCGGGCTGGGCTATGTCACGCGCAAGGGCGGAGAGTTCGGCGGTCCGATCGCCAAGAACCACGGCCCGGAGAACATGGAGAAGATCTATGCCGAGCTGGGCCTCGGCGCGGACGACGGCCTGTTCTTCGCGGCAGGCAAGGAAAACGACGCGGCCAAGCTGGCTGGCGCGGCGCGTACTCGCGTCGGCGAAGAGCTCGGCCTGATCGAGCAGGGCTGCTTCAAGTTCTGCTGGGTCGTCGATTTCCCGATGTTCGAATACGACGAAGACCTCAAGAAGATCGATTTCAGCCACAATCCCTTCTCGATGCCGCAGGGCGAGATGGAGGCGCTGGAAAAGATGGACCCGCTCGAAATCAAGGCGTGGCAGTACGACATCGTCTGCAACGGGGTCGAACTGTCGTCTGGCGCGATCCGGAACCACCGGCCCGACATCATGTACAAGGCCTTCGAGATCGCAGGCTATTCGAAGGACGACGTGGACGCCAATTTCTCTGGCATGATCAATGCCTTCAAGTATGGCGCACCGCCCCACGGCGGCTCTGCGCCGGGTGTCGACCGGATCGTCATGCTGCTGGCCGAGGAACCCAATCTGCGCGAAGTGGTTGTGTTCCCGATGAACCAGAAGGCAGAAGACCTGATGATGGGCGCACCGTCCACGGTTTCGGCCAAGCAGCTTCGCGAACTGCACCTGCGGATCGTGGAGCCGCAAAAACAGTGAATAGCCCTTGAGAGGCGTTGCAAAATATCCTCATCGCCTGCTACATGGTTTGAACATATCATGAACATGAGGGGCGTCGGATGAGCAATGTGGAAAAATATCTAGAGAAGCTTAGCCAAGTCTCAGATCTGAACGATCAACTCCGAATTCTTTCTAGGCGTCTTGAGGCGTCTGCAAAAGCCATGCGGCGAAAAAACACCGAATGGTTTGAAACAGGAAAGGCGCCAGCAAAGCAAGACGATACCGCAGCCAACAAATACCATTCGATGTCGACGTCGTTTTGCAAGGAAGATTGGCCGAAGCAAAGTGGCATTGTTAAGCTTTTATCGTCGGTTCGCAGGGAGCGAAGTAAGTTGCGTCAAATTTGGGATTCTATTCCCGCGAACGTGAGGCAGGGCCTGCATTCCCCTCCCTCTGAGGAAGTCATTTAGAGACGTAGTTTGAATGTCCTCTGCGCTTGCCAGCGCGCGCGGGTGCGACTAGGGCAACCTCAATTCTCAATAGCCGTTTGGAAGGGGCTGAAACATGAGCGAGAGCGCAGACCGGGTGAAGAAGATCGTCGTCGAACATCTTGGCGTCGAAGCCGACAAGGTGACCGAAGACGCCAACTTCATCGATGATCTGGGCGCGGACAGCCTCGACATCGTCGAGCTGGTGATGGCCTTCGAGGAAGAATTCGGCGTGGAAATCCCCGACGATGCCGCCGAGAAGATCAGCACCGTTTCCGACGCGATCAAGTATATCGACGAGAACAAGGGCTGATTTCCGGGCCAGCCGGATCACCAGGCATTCCTGACCGGTCACCCGTATTGCCCGGTCAGGCGCCATTCGGCAGGCTCAGCCCCATCGGGACTGGGCCTGTTGTGGTTTTCGGCTCTGTTTGAATTGTTTCGGAGAATTGCATGCGTCGCGTAGTTGTAACCGGTCTTGGCCTCGTCACGCCGCTGGGCGCGGATGTGGAGACGACCTGGCGCAATCTCATCGCTGGCAAGTCAGGGGCAGGCGCGATCACGCGCTTCGACGCCTCGGACCAGAAGTGCCGCATCGCCTGCGAGGTAAAGCCGGCCGATCATGAATGGGGCTTCGATCCCTCGCTGCGCGTCGATCACAAGATCCAGCGGCAGGTCGATCCCTTCATCATCTACGGTATCGATGCGGCAGGGCAGGCGCTGGAAGACGCTGGCCTTACCGAAATGAGCGAGGAAGAGCGGTTTCGTGCCGGTTGCTCGATCGGTTCGGGCATCGGCGGGCTTCCAGGCATCGAATCCGAATCGCTGGTTCTGGCCGAAAAGGGGCCGGGCCGCGTATCCCCGCACTTCGTCCACGGGCGGCTCATCAACCTGATTTCGGGTCAGGTTTCGATCAAGTACGGCCTGATGGGGCCGAACCATGCGGTCGTGACTGCCTGTTCGACTGGCGCGCACTCCATCGGCGATGCCGCGCGGATGATCCGCGACGACGATGCCGACGTGATGGTGGCGGGCGGTGCGGAAGGCACGATCTGCCCTATCGGCATTGCCGGATTCGCACAGGCGCGCGCGCTTTCCACCGGTTTCAACGATGAGCCGCAGCGTGCCAGCCGTCCCTACGACAAGGACCGCGACGGCTTCGTCATGGGCGAGGGCGCGGGCGTCGTCGTACTCGAGGAATACGAGCGGGCCAAGGCGCGCGGCGCCAAGATCTATGCGGAAGTGGTCGGCTATGGCCTGTCGGGCGATGCCTATCACGTCACCGCTCCGCACCCTGAAGGATCGGGCGCGTTTCGTTCGATGCAGATGGCGCTCAGGAAGGCTGGCATGACGCCCGCCGACATCGACTACATCAACGCCCACGGCACCTCGACCCCGATGGGCGACGAGCTTGAGCTTGGCGCGGTGCGCCGCCTGTTCGGCGATGCGATCTCGACCGTTTCGATGAGCAGCACCAAGTCCGCCATCGGCCACCTGCTCGGCGGTGCGGGCGCTGTCGAATCGATCTTCTGCATCCTTGCCATGCGCGACCAGATCGTGCCGCCGACGCTCAACCTCGACAACCCGAGCGAGAGCTGCGCCGGGGTCGATCTGGTTCCCAAGCAGGCGAAGGAACGCAAGGTCGAGGCCGTGCTCAACAACAGCTTCGGCTTTGGCGGCACCAATGCCAGCCTTGTGATGCGCAAGCTCCAGGCATGACCAAAAACCGCAAGGCGGTCGCGGCGGCGATCGCCGGGCTGGCCATCCTGCTCGCCGGATGGCTGACTTTCGGCGCGTGGTACGGATCCGGTCCGCTCGAGAAGGATCGCACCTTTATGGTCCGGACCGGTGACAGCCTTGGCGCTGTGGCGTCGCGGATGGAGGAGGAAGGCATCATCTCCTCGGCGCGCGCCTTCACGCTGCGCGCGCGCGTGTTCGGCGGCGGCTCGCCGATCAAGGCGGGCGAATTCCTGATCCCGGCGGGTGCAAGTCCCTCGCGCATCCTGTCGATCATCCAGAGCGACGACGTGATTCGCCGCCTTGTGACGATTCCCGAAGGCATGCCCTCGATCATGGTGCGCGATCGCCTGATGGCGCAGCCGCACCTGACTGGCGATATCCCGGTTCCCGCTGAGGGGTCGATTCTGCCTGACAGCTACGATTTCGAACGCGGCGAAACCCGCGAGGCCGTGCTGCGCCGGATGCAGACCGCGATGACCGCGACGCTGGCCGAGGCATGGGCAAAGCGCGGCCCCAACATCGCTGTCAAGACGCCGCAGGAAGCGCTGGTGCTGGCCTCCATCGTCGAGAAGGAGACGGGCAAGCCGAGCGAACGGCGCATGGTCGCGGGGCTCTATTCCAACCGCCTCAAGAAGGGCATGCTGCTTCAGGCCGACCCGACGATCATCTATCCGATCACGCAGGGCAAGCCGCTTGGTCGCCGCATCCGCCAGTCGGAAATACAGGCGGTCAACGGCTACAACACCTATACGATGACTGGCCTGCCTGAAGGTCCGATCACCAATCCGGGCAAGGCCTCCATCGAAGCGGTGCTGAATCCGGCGACGACCGGGGCGCTCTACATGGTTGCCGATGGTTCGGGCGGGCACCAGTTCTCGGTCACTCTCGAACAGCACAATGCCGCTGTGGAGAAATGGTTCGCGATCCGCCGCGCGCGCGGGGAAATGTGACGCGCTGACAGGCACCTGCATTGCTTGACTAGCAAGAGCGATTGTTCGACCTTCCACAAAACCGGGAGAGAACGAAGCCATGAAAATCGGAATGACCTTGCCGGTCATGGAGCCTGACCTTGATCGCAAGGTTCTGCGCGACTGGACCGTGACGATCGATCAGGGGCCGTGGGCCTCGCTGGCCTTTGGCGAACGCATCATCTTCGACAATCCCGATGCAGCGGTGATGCTCGGCGCGGCTGCTGCATGGACCGAGCGGGTGGAGATCGTCACCACCATCTTCGTCGCCCAGCTTCACAATCCCACCATGCTCGCCAAGCAGATCGCGACCACGGACATGCTGTGCGACGGGCGACTGACCGTCGGCCTCGGCATTGGCGGGCGCGAGGAAGACTATCTCGCAGCGGGCGCGGACTATGCCACGCACAAGAACGCGGACTTGCAGGGCCGTGTCGAGGCGATGCGCCGGGTCTGGGCGGGCGAGACCGTCGTGGAAATGGCCGACCGGCGCGTTGGTCCGCCTCCGGTGCAGAAGGGCGGCCCCAGGATGCTGGCCGCGGCAATGGGGCCGAAGGCAATCGCGCTCGCCTCGCAATGGGCGGACGGCGTGTGCGGGATGGATTTCGGTCCCGATCCCGAGGCAATCGGCACCTATTTCGACATGGTGCGCAAGGCATGGGCCGATGTCGGCAAGACCACGCCGCATCTTGGTACCTCCTTCTGGTTCGCGATTGGCGACGAGGCGCGGGCGCAGGTCGAAACGCACCTGAAACGCTATTTCACCTGGGTCGATGAGGCTTCGCGTGATGCAATCGCCGCCTCGGCGGGGTTTGCGGGATCGCTGCAGGACTTGCGCGACGTGCTGAAGCGGATCGAGGACAAGGGCACGGACGAGGTGCAGCTGATCCCGACCAGTTCGAACCTCGATCAGGTCAAGCGGATCGCCGACATTATCGGCTGAGCCCCTTCACGCCATTTCGCGTTCCTGAAAGATCACCTGTAGCCCGTGCGTGTTTGTCGGGCGCACGACCATCTGCTTGTGGACCGCGAGCGGGCCGTGGGGGCCGAAGTCGTGCTCCCACTGGATTTCGAAGCCGTTGTCCAGAACGTGCTGGCGCGCCAGTTCGAAGTCGTTGACGTCCCAGACCACGGTAAAGACATGCTCGCCCTTGTCGGCGAGCAGCCTGCCGATCTTGTCCTCCGCGCTCTTGGGATGGACGAGTTCCAGACCCATGTTCCAGTCGACCCGGCAGTCGAGCGGGCGGTCGGCTGCATCGATATCCCGTTCGAAGTCGAACTGGCCAGCGAAGAGCTTCTGGTAGACTGCCTCGGCGGCATCCGCATCGGAAACCAGCAGTTCGGCGCGTTGCAAGCCCAGAACCTGTAGACCCGGCTTGCCGACATTCGGCTCTTCCATGCCCGATTTCACGCGGCGCTCCTGGAAGATTACCAGCATGCCGTGGGTCTTGTCGGGGCTGACGACCATTTGCTTGTGTACCTCGACTTCCGGTTTGGCCGAATAGTCGCCCTCGTACTGGATTTCGAAACCGCTTGAGAGGACGTGCTCGCGCGCGGCGTCATAATCCTCGACGTCCCAGACGACGGTAAAGATGTGTTCGCCTCTCTCCGCGAGCAGCTTTCCGAGCTTGTATTCGGGGTCCATCGGATGGACGAGTTCGAGGCCGTGCCGGTAATTGACGCGGCAATCCTGCGGCCTGCCATGAACCGCCCGGTCCGCCGGATAGTGTCCGCCGTTGAACAACAGTTCGAAGGTCGCCTGCGCCGCGTCCGGGTCTGCGACGAGCAGTTCCACCCGGTTGATTCCCAGCACCTTCATCGTCTCTCTCCATGTGTTTGCGCCAGAGCCTGCCATTCGGAGGCAAAGGCGGCAAGCACTCGTGGACATGGCCCGGCGCCGATGCCAAAGCCGTGCAAGCGAATTGATTGAAAGGGCGAGAGGATGACCGAGGCAAGGCTGGCTGGACAATCGGCACTGGTGACCGGCGGGGCAGGGGGCTTCGGCCTCGCCTGCGCCATGCTGCTCGCGCGCGATGGCGCGGCGGTGACGCTGATGGGCCGCACGGAAGCGAAGCTGGAAGAGGCGAAGGCGAAGATTGTCGCGGCCTACCCGGAAGCAAAAGTCCAGGTCTGTGCAGGCGATGCGATGAGCGAGGCCGAGGTCGGCGCGGCGATGGACCTGGCGGCCAGCGGCCCTGACAGGTTCGGCATTGTCGTCGCCACGGTCGGCGGCAGCCGCTCGCGCGGGTTTGTCGAAACCGATGCGGACGCTTTCATGGACACCGTCGCCTGGAATGCGCGCCCGGCCTATATCGCGATCCGCGAGGGTATCCAGCGCATCGACCGTGGCGGGGCCTTCGCGTTCATATCCTCGACGGCCGCCGAAATTCCCTTCGACGGAATGCCGGGCTATTGCGCGGGCAAGGCGGCGCTCGACATGCTGGTCAAGGAGGCCGCCCACGAACTCGGCCACCTCGGCCACCGCTTCAATGCAGTGCGCCCCGGCCTGACCCGGACGGGTGCGACTCCCGCCCTGTTCGCCAATGCCCAGATGATGCGCCGCTTCGAGGAGCGCATCCCGCTGGGCCGGGCAGGCGAACCCGAGGAGATAGCCGAGGCTGTACGTTTCCTCGTCGGTCCCGAGGCGTCGTGGACCACGGGGCAGAGCTTTGCGGTCGATGGCGGCAACGAACTGCGCGGCGCGCCGGATATGTCAGCCCGCTAGCTGCGCCGCCCTGCCTGCATCGATCCCGAATTTCTCCAGCGTATCGCTCAAGGCGGGCGATTCGAGCGGTTCCGCAGGTGTGCGGGAGAAGCGCGGCGCCGGATTGGGAACGGCCCCGCCGAGCTTTGGCCTGAATGCATCGCGCGCCGCAAAATGCGGGTGTTGCGGCGCTTCGGCGAGATCGAGAACCGGCGTCAGGCAGGTTTCCACGTCCTTCAGCCGCACCATCCAGTTGTCGCGGGTGTCGGTGACGAAAATGCTCGCCAGCCGCGCGCCCATCCATTCCCAATTGGCCGGATCGGACGATGCGAGCGTGCCGAACTCCTCGAAACCCAGCGCATCGCCGATGGTCTTGCGGAACTTGATCTCGGTCGAGCCGAGCGCCAGCCACTTGCCGTCGCTGCACTGGTAGAGCCGGTAGAACGGAGCCGCGCTGTCGAGCATGTTGGAGCGTCGTTCCGGCTTCCATGCGCCCAACGCCTGCATTTCATGGACCATCGAGCCGATCAGGTTGATGCCATCGATCATGGCGATGTCGAGGACTTGTCCCTTGCCGGACCGCTGCGCCTCGATGATCGCGGCCAGCACGCCGGTGAGGCACAGCATCGTGCCGCCCGCGAAATCGCCCATCAGGTTTAGCGGGAAGACCGGCTCCTCCTTTGTGCCCATGGCGGAGAGCAGGCCAGTCAGTGCGAGGTAGTTGAGGTCGTGGCCGGGTGCCTTGGCCAGCGGCCCGGTCTGCCCCCAGCCGGTCATGCGCCCGTAAATGAGACGCGGGTTCGCTGCTGTGCAGACGTCAGGGCCGAGGCCGAGCCGCTCCATCACGCCGGGGCGATAGCCTTCGAGTAGAACGTCGGCATTGCGCACGAGATCGAGCACGACATCGCTCGTGCCGGGCTGCTTGAGATCGAGTACCAGAGTCGGCCGGTTCTGCTGGTGCATGCCGCCGGGATTCTTGCGGTCCGGGCCTGCGGGACGATCGATGCGAATGATCGTCGCGCCCATTTCGGCGAGCGTATTGCAGGCGAGCGGCAGCGGGCCGACAGCCGGCATCTCGACGATCCGAATACCTTCGAGCGGGCCGCTCATTCTCCGCTCTCGCGCACGGCGACGCTGCCTGAACCCTTCAGGGCCGCAATCTTTTCGTCATCGTAGCCGAGAAGCTCCGCCAGCACTTCGCCGGTATGCTGGCCGAGCAGGGGAGCCGCTACCGGCGCCTTGCCGGGCGTTTCGGACAGGCGATAGGGATGGGCGATCGAAGGCACCGTGCCCGCCGTGGGGTGCGGCAGGTTGTAAACCAGGTTCATCTCCTGCGTGTAGTCGCAGGTCAGCGCCTCGCCGGGCGAGCGCACCACGCCGCAGGGAATGGCGACTGCCTTGAACTTCTCCGACCAGTAGGCGCTGGTCTGGCTGGCGATAACCGGTCGGAACAGGTCTAGCAGGGCCTGGCCATTGACCATCCGGCCCATGAAGCTGGAAAACCTTTCGTCCTCTACCCATTCGGGATGACCGCAGGCGACTGCCAGATTGCCGAACGCCTTGTCGTTGTGCGTGGTGATGACGATGGAGCCGTCTGCCGTATCGAATTCGCCGCGCGGGCCGGGGTTCTGGCGCGGGACGAGGACGGGATCCTTGCCCGAGGCGAGATATTCGTAGCCCTTGTAGGACAGGTTCGCGAGCGCGGTGTCGTACATGGCGATGTCGACGTGCTGGCCCTTGCCGGTAGAGTTGCGGGCGTGGAGCGCGGCAAGAATGCCGATGGCCGCGTTCATCCCGGCAGTCGTGTCGGTATAGGGGACAGCGCCCAGAACCGGCTTGGAATCGGGCAGCGAATTGAGCCAGTGGACTCCGGCCTCAGCCGCCACGACCGAGTCGAAACCGGCGGCTTCGGCATGGCTGCCAGTGCGGCCATAGCCCGAGATGGAGCAATAGATCAGGCGCGGAAACCGCTCCTTGATGCTGTCGTAGTCGAGGCCGAAGCGTTTCATCACCTTGGTGGTGAAGTTCTCGACCAGTACGTCTGCCGTGCCGATCAGGTCGAGCACGACCGCGCGCCCTTCCTCGCTGCGCAGGTCGATGGCGACGCTCTTCTTGTTGCGGTTGATCGACAGGTAGAAAAAGCTTTCGCCGCCAAGCGCCGGGTTGGCGGGGGCAACGCGCGTATCGTCTCCCTTGCCGGGATCCTCGACCTTGATGATCTCCGCGCCGAGATCGCCGAGAATCTGCGTGCCGAACGGGCCGGACAGCATCCGGCTGAAATCGACCACGCGCACGCCGGAAAGCGCGGCCATGCCTTCGTTCGGGTGCGGGACTCGGTCGGGAACTGCTACGGGGCCCTGGCTCATCAGACATTCTCCTCAAGGTTCGTGATTGCGAAATATCGTTCGGATTAGCAACCCGTCACGCGTGCCCGTTTGTGAATTGAATTAGCGGAATTGCCTTGAGGAGCCTGCCTGCATCTGGAATCATGCAGTCACAAAGCATCGCGCGAAAAAGTGGGAACCGGTTTTTCGCAAATGGCGATGCGACGACAGGAGCGCGGAGAGAACGATGCACGATCTGGCGATCATGGGCGGGACCGTCATCGACGGTACGGGCGCGGCGCGATATGCGGCCAACGTCTATGTGAAAGACGGGCGGATCGCATCGGTCACGAGCGATACCGAACAGGCGCGCGAGGTGATCGATGCGACGGGCCTGATCGTCTCGCCCGGCTTCCTCGACGTGCACACGCATTACGATGCGCAGGCTTTCTGGGATCCGACGCTCAGTCCAAGCTCGTTTCATGGCGTGACGACGGTGTTTGGCGGGTTCTGCGGCTTTTCCATCGCTCCTCTCACGCCGGAAACCGCGCCTTACCTGATGCCGATGCTGGCACGCGTCGAAGGTATGCCCATCGAGTCGCTCGAAGCAGGGGTGCCTTGGGACTGGGAGAGCTTCGGCGACTATCTCGGCAAGCTGCAGGGCAAGCTCGCGATCAATGCCGGGTTCCTGTGCGGCCACTCGGCCCTGCGCCGCAAGGTGATGGGCGAGCGGGCAGTCGGCGATCACGCCACCCAGGCCGAGATCGACGCGATGAAAGCCTTGCTACGGGAGGCGATAGGGCAAGGCGCGCTCGGTTTTTCGACCAGCCTTTCCGAAACCCATTTCGACGGCAATGCCGATCCAGTCCCGTCGCGCCACGCGACGATGGACGAAGTGCTTCAACTCTATGCAGTGCTGCCCGAGTTCGAAGGCACCATTGCCGAAATCGCACCGCCCAGCCTGAATTTTACGCCTGAGACTTACGAGATCCTCACCAGCGCCTCGCTCGCGGCGCGCAGGCCGGTCAACTGGAACCTGATGAGCCTGTCGCAACTCACACCCGACGAATACGAGCGGGTCGAGATGCAGCTTGGCGCCAGCGATCATGCGGAAAAGGCAGGCGCGCGGGTCGTGGGCCTCACCTTGCCGCAGACTCCGCGCACGCGAGTCAATTTCGTCACCGGCACCTTGCTGAATACGATGCCGGAATGGGGCGCGCTGTTCAAACTGCCGCTGGAAGCGCGCAAGGCCGCCTTGCTCGATCCCGAATGGCGCGAACGGCTCAAGGCTGGCGCGGCGCAGATGACCGGGATCATGGCGAGCATGGGCAATTTCGGCGCGATGAAGGTCGCCTCGGTGGATTCGGAGGAGAACCGCGCCTTCGAAGGCAGGCTGGTCGGCGAGATTGCTGCCGAACGGGGCCGCGATGCCTTCGACATGTTCGTGGCAATAGCGCTCGCGGACGACCTCAAGACGGTGTTCATGCCCGGCTTCCGTCCCGACAAACCAGAGGCCTTCCCGGAGCGCGCCAAGCTGTGGCTCGACAACCGCACCGTGGTTGGCGGCAGCGATGCGGGTGCGCACCTCGACATGATCGACACCTTTGCGATCACGACTGAACTGATCGGTTCGGGCGCACGCGAGCACGGCGCAGTGACGCTGGAGGAGGCAGTGCATCAGGTGACGCTGAAGCCTGCCATGTTCATGGGCCTGAAGCATCGCGGCCAGATCGCGGCGGGATGGCATGCGGACCTCGTGCTGTTCGACCCGGAGAGCATCGGGGCAGGCGAGACCTACATGCGCGAAGACCTGCCCGGCGGCGGGGCGCGGCTCTATGCCGATGCTAACGGGATCGCCCATGTGATCGTCGGCGGAACCGAGATCATCCGCAACGGCGAATGGACTGGTGCGACGCCGGGCACGATCCTCAAGCCGGGAGAGTCCACGCGCACCGTGCCGATTCCGGCCGACGAGAAAGGCACGACCTATGTCTGACGCGCTGACCGGGCTGGACCTGCCGAACGGCGTCACGCTCGCCCATCTGCAGCCGACAATCGGCACCGAAGTCGCCGGGCTGGACATAACCAACGAACTCGATGCGGAGACGGTCGCCTTCCTTCGCGCGCTGTGGCTCAGGCGCAAGGTGCTGGTGTTCCGCAACCAGCCGTTGTCGGAGGCCGAGCACGTTCGCTTCGGCAAGTATTTCGGCCCGCTCGATGCCCTGCCGCGGCCAGCCGGCTCCGAACAGGCATTCGACGAACTGCTCATCATCAGGCGCGACGGGTCCGACAATTCGGAAAGCGAGGCGTTCTTCCATCAGGACGTGCCCTATGCGAACCCGCCGGTCGCAGGGGCCATTGCGATCATGAAGAAGTGCCCCGGCATCGGCGGCGACACGATTATCGCCGACATGGTCGCGGCCTATGACCGGCTCTCACCCTGGCTCAAGGTCGCCATCGCCGATATGCAGGGCATTCACCGCTTCGACCTCGGCATCGTGCTGCACAACGCCAATGTCACCGAAGAACTGATCGCCAAATTCATGGAGAAGTACCCGCCCAAGACCTACCCGCTGGTGCAGACCCACCGCGAGACGGGCGAGCAGGTGCTCTATGTCAGCCAGTCCTATACCCACGCGATCAAGGGACTGCCGCGCGATGAGAGCTATGCGCTGATAAAGCTGCTGTCCGACCGGGCACGGGTGCCCGAAAACCAGTGCCGCGTCTCTTGGCAGGAGAACACCGTGGTGATGTGGGATAACCGCTCTACCCAGCACTATGCCGCGTTCGACTATCCCGGCCAGTTCCGCCATCTCCAGCGCGTGACCGTGCTCGATACCAAGCCGTGGCCGGGGACCGCGCTCTGATGGCGAAGCTGCCGCCCGAAGAGGCGCTCGAACCTGATCTGCCGATTGTCGATCCGCACCATCACCTGTGGCTGGAACTGCCGGAGGACACGGCAAAGCGGCAGGGCGATGAGAACCCCTACAACTACGTCCGCCGCGAGATACCGCGCTACCTGTTCGAGGAACTGCATGAAGACCTGACCTGCGGCCACAACGTCGTGGCCACGGTCTATGCCGAGTGCGGCTCGATGTACCGCGCCGATGGTCCGGCGGCGATGAAGCCGGTGGGGGAGGTCGAGTTCGCCAATGGCGTTGCGGCCATGTACGCCAGCGGGCGGTTCGGGCCGCTGCGGGCCTGTGCGGGCATTGTCGGCTATGCCGAGCTCACGCGGGGCGGTGCGGTGCGCGAGGTTCTGGAAGCGCAAATCGCGGTCGGGGGAGGGCGCTTCAAGGGCATTCGCAATCACCTGACGCACGATCCGCATGTTCCGATGTTCGCCTATGGCAATCCGGCGCTGATGGCCGATGCGGCATTCCGCGAGGGCTTTGCCGTGCTGGGCGATCTTGGCCTGACCTATGACGCCTGGCTGTTCGAACCGCAGATCCCGCAACTGGTGGAACTGGCGCGAGCCTTTCCGCAAGTGCCGATCGTGCTCGATCACACCGGCGCGCCGCTTGGCATTGGCACCTACGCGGAGCGCAGGGACGAGGTGTTCGCGCGCTGGAAGGCGAACATTGCCGAGCTTGCCACATGCGAGAACGTGACGATGAAGCTGGGCGGTCTTGGCATGCCGATCAACGGCTTCCCCTCGTTCCGGCAATCGCCTCCCGCGACCTCCGGGCAACTGGCGCAGGAATGGCGGCCCTGGTTCGCAACGGCAATCGAGGCGTTCGGCGCGCATCGCTGCATGTTCGAGAGCAATTACCCGACCGATGGCGGATCGGGCAGCTATTCGACGCTGTGGAACGCTTTCAAGCGTGTCTGCTCGGGCAGTTCGGCGGAAGAAAAGGCAGACCTGTTCGCCGGAACGGCCGCGCGGTTTTACGGGCTGGCGCTCGACTGACGGGATCGCGGCCGGCTCAGCCCTTCTCCTGCTCCATCGCTGCTATCCGCTCTTCGCGTAGCCGGCTGCGCCGCGCCTTGCCCATCTCGTCCCGTAACGGCTGATCGGTGAATTCGATGGTCCGGGGTAGCTTGTAGGCGACGAGGTTCTCTGCCGCGAATGCAAGCAGATCGTCCACACTGGCCTCAGTGCCCGGTTCAAGCCGGACGATTGCATGGACGACTGCGCCCATGTCAGCATGTGGCAGGCCGATAACGATCGCTTCGGCCACGTCGGGATGGCCCAGCAGCGCGGATTCGACCTCGGCAGGATAGATGTTGTGCCCGCCTGAAAGGATCAGGTCGGTGCGCCGGTCGGCAATGAAGAGAAAGCCGTCCTCGTCCACACGGCCGTGATCGCCGAGGCTTTCGAAACCATCCGGCAGCCTCCGCGATTCGGCGCCGACATAGTGATAGTTCGCCGTCTCGGGCGTGACTCCTTCGCGGCGCATGTAGATTTCGCCGACTTCGCCGGGCGGCAGGCTCTCACCGTCCGGCCCGACAATGCGGATTTCACCGCCGACGCAGCGGCCCACCGATCCGGGGCGCTCCAGCCAGTCCAGACCGCCGATCTGGGTTGTCGCGAAGCCTTCCGAGCCGCCGTAGATCTCCCAGACACGCTCGGGGCCCAGCCAGTCGATCCAGAACCGCTTGAGCGTGGGCGGCATCGGCGCCGCCGTGTGCCAGACGGCCCGGAGCGAGGACATGTCGTGGCTGTCCAGAACCGTGCGCGGCAGGCGCGCGATGCGATTCATCGTGGTTGGCACCAAGGTCACCCACTCGACTCGGAACTGCTCGACCAGATCGAGGAATCGCTCGGCGTCGAACTTCTCCATGCCGACGACCGAACAGCCGTTTATCAGGCCGATGTGCGCGGTCGCGAAGGGAAAGTTGTGGTAGAGCGGCCCGGCATTGAGCAGGACGCCATCTTCGGGAATGCCGAGCTGGGCGAAATTCGCGCTGTCCATCCTGGCGGGGCCGTGATCGACGATCAGCTTGGGCCGCCCGGTCGAGCCGCCCGATGTCATCACTTTCCAGCAGGGGGAAACCCGCGTTTCGAACGGTGAGCCGTCCGGGTGATCCACACCGAATTGCGGGGGAAGCGCATCCAGCGCCACACGCAATGCGGGCTCGGCGGCGATGACGGCGCGCGGCTCCGCAAGCGCGATCACGCCTTCGAGTTCCGCGCGCGGCAGGCGGGAGGAAACCATCGTGGGCGTCGCGCCGATCTTCCACAGCGCGAAGGTCAGCTCGAACAGGGCGTTGCTGTTGGGCAAGGCGAGCACGACGCGGTCGCCCACGCCGATGCCCGCAGCCGAAAGCGCGCGTCCGCGCCGACGCGCCCTGTCTGCCAGTCCGCCCCATGTGACGACGTCGTCGCCGTGGCGGATTGCCCATCTGTCTTCGCCAAGCCGCGCGGCATTGCTTTCGGGCAGGTCGCCCAGAAGAATCTCAGCCATCGCTTGCCCTGCGCCCGAACGGCCGCATTAGTGCAGGCCGACGACCTCGTATTCCTCGCCGCGCAGTTCCTTGCGGGTCTTGAGCAGCAGGGGCGCGCGCACGTCGTCGGGGATCTCGTCGGCGCTCACCGGCTTCGCCACATCCTTCGGCATCACGCCCAGCCTGGCCGCGAGCGGCTTGAGGGCTTCCATGTCGAAGTTGTAGAGCTTGGCTGCATTGCCGCCCAGCATGGCGCGCACTTCGGCTTCGGGCAGGTCGTGGAACGCTACCCGCATCGCCATGCGCGAGTCCGGATAGGTGCCTTCGAGGTGCGGATAGTCGCTGCCCCACAGCACATGCTCCACGCCCAGTTCATAGCGTCCGTCGATTTCCTTGCGGCCGGGGAAGCTCGCTCCGTAATAGCAGTTGCGCTTGGCGTAGAAGCTGGGCGCTTCGGGCAGGACGTCGGCATCGTCGAAATGCAGTTCGCCGGCATTGCCGTGGCGCATCGAGCGCCAGATGCCGTCCATGCCATCGAGGACCGGCATGACCCAGTCGCAACCTGCTTCGGTGACGATGAAGCGCAGCTTGGGGAACCGCTCGAACACGCCACCCCAGATCAGGCTCTTGAAGTTGCGCTGCGAGAAGAACATCATCTCGTTGAACCACAGCGCCATCGAGCCGGGGTGCTTGCCATAGTCGGGCGCGCCGCCGCCGGAATGCTGGTTGATGGTGATGTCGTGATCCTGAATCGCGGCCCACAGCCTGTCGTATTCACGGCTCATCAGCGGCGGCACGACGTTCCACATGTCGTCGGGCGGGGACGGCAGCAGCACGCCGCCGCGCAGCCCTTCCTTGGCTACCCATTCGACGGTCTTGATCGCATCGTCGATGTCGTTGAGGTGCATCAGCGCGATACCCGCGCGCCGTTCGGGTGCTTCGTCGCAGAAGTCCTTCAGCCAGCGATTGTGCGCCTCCGCACCTGCCTTTTGCAGTTCATAGACTTCAGGCTTGGGCGGGGGCGAGAGGTGGAACGCGGCCGGATAGAATGGCGGCACCGTGTTCGGGAAGATGATTTCGCCGCAGGTGCCATCGGCATCGAGGTCGGCAAGGCGCACCTCGGTTTCCCAGTTTTTGTGCTTCTTGGACTGGAGCGGCATCATCCCGCTCTTCCGGCCCGAGCGGAATTCGTCGAACTTGTCGCGATACTTGGGGTCGAGATACTCGCGGTAGGTCGCGTGACTGGCGCCAGCATGCGAATCCGCGGTGATGCAGATGTAGGGCTCGTCGGAGTAGGTCTCGGTCATTAGGTCTGTCCTCTCGCAATGCGACGAATTGAATAAGTGTCAATTATTCGTCCACGGGGCCTTTGGAGTCAAGTTTTATGCGGGTGTCACTATCGCGCCCGGCAGCTTTCCGGTCAGTTCGCCATTCAGCACGATCGGCTCGCCGTTGACCACGGTGGCGTAAACGCCCTTGCCATAGGCCTTGTAGCGCCCGACGCCGCCGGGAAGGTCTTTCACGAAATCCTTGCGCAGCGGGCCGATCTCGTCCTCGTCGAACACCATGATGTCGGCCCAGCCGCCCACGCGCAGCGTGCCGCGATCGTGGAAGCCGAGGATGCCGGCGGGCACCTGCGTGATCTGGCGCACGCCTTCTTCCAGCGACCAGACCTTGCGTTCACGCACCCAGACGCCGAGGAAATAGCTCGACCAGTCGGCCTGATCGTCCTTGGCAAGGTGCGCGCCGCCGTCGGAGGTGCCGATCAGCATGCGCGGATCGGTCTGCGTCGCGGCAACGGATGCATCCCATTCCGGCCCGGTCATGCGCCAGCGCAGCTTGGTGGCGAAATCGTCGGCCAATGCGAGGTCCAGCGCGAAATCGCCCGGTGCCTTGCCTGCTTCCTCGGCAAGCTGGGCGATGGACTTGTTCTGGTGCTTTTCCTCGGGGAGCGTGGGCGAGCTTTCCACGAAGACCACCGGCCATTGGGGCGGGGGGATGATCGTGCCCTTCGACGGATCGGTGTTGGGGTTCTCGATCCCGAAGCGCATCTGCTCGCGCGCTTCGCTGTCTCTCAGCAGAGCGCGCCTGCCCTCGATGGGCATCTTGGTCATCGCGTGCCACAGACCGCAGGCCTGCCAGTGATGATTGGTCTCGTCGAAAGCCACCTGCCGGTCGAAGGGGCGGGCGATCAGCATCGAGTAGAACGGGGTGCCGGCTTCCTGCGCCTCGTCGAGTCGCTCCTTCGCCGCTTCCCAGCCGGAGCCGGGGACGTCGATCTTGCTCTTGCCGCCAAGTCCCTGGACGATGACCGGCAGGCCGCTCGCCTTGGCAAGGGCCACGATCATGTCATGGTCGTCGCTCGACTGGCCGCGGATCGTGCCTTCGGGAAGGAAGCAGATCGAGCCGCTGCCGGACTTGCCTGCCGCCTCTGCCAGCCGCAGCAGTTCGTCGCGACTGGCGAGGCGCGATGGCACCGGGCGGTTCTGCGTGTCGAGATGGGTGCCCAGCAGCGAGGTCGAAAAGCCTGCCGCGCCGGCCTTCATGGCTTCCGACACGATCTCGCACATCTGCACGATCTCGTCTTCGGTCGCTTCGCGCTGCCACGCGTCTTCACCCATGACCCAGCGGCGCACGTTCGAGTGGCCGACATAACAGGCGAAATTTATGCCGAGATTTCCGTGCAGTAACGAAAGAAATTCATCGAAAGTCTCGAACTTGTCGAACTTCACGCCGTTGAGCGCGATGGGGTCCATGTCCTCGACGCGAGCGAAGATGTTCTTGATGTACTCGCGATCTGCCGCCCTCACCGGAGCAGCGGAAAATCCGCAGTTGCCGCCAAGCACGGTCGTCACCCCGTGGAAGCACGACATGGTCGCATAGGGATCGAAAGTGATCTGCGGATCGTAGTGCGTGTGGGCATCGACGATGCCGGGCGCGACGATCTTTCCGGTCGCGTCGATTTCCTCTTTCGCGGTGTCACCGTCCAGCCGCGCCATGCGCGCGATCTTGCCGTCCTTGATGCCGATGTCGATGCGCCGCCTGGGAAGGCCGGTCCCATCGACGACTGTGCCGCCACGCACGATCAGGTCGTATTCCATAGCTCTCTCCGGCTTGTCTTTATGATTGCTGCAAAGGCTATCGCTTCGCCGCCGGATTGGAAGCGGCAATGCGACGCAATCGCGCAATCCATATTTACGGAACATGCCTTGCCGCGTCACGCACAGGTTGACTCGGGGCGGGGGAAGGCAGAGCCTCACCGTCATAAATCGCGCTGCCGCCCAAGCGACAAGACGGCGCGAACCTGTAAGGATTTCGAGAGGAGACAGACCGATGCAACTGGTCGATGCAGATGCCCATGTGAACCCGGTCCCGACGTTCTGGGACGAATACCTGCCGAAGAAATTCGCCGGTCGCGGCCCCAAATTCGTTGCTGGCGGGCCAGACGACAAGACCGATTTCATGGAGTTCGAAGGCACGCGCAAGCCGATCAACCTGCAATCGGCGACGTCGGGTCAGGGCAAGAATTTCAAGACCGAAGGTAAGATGGACCTGTTTCGAGCAGGCAATTACGAGCCGGCCAAGCGGCTTGAGGACATGGACAAGGACGGCGTTCACACCGCCGTGATGTATGGCGGCGGGCCACTCGGCACGGCCGATAACGACCTCTATCTCGCCAGTTTCGAAGCCTACAACCGCTGGCTGGCGGACTTCTGCTCCTATGCGCCAGACCGGCTGGTCGGTGCGGCCTATCTGCCGATGCAGGACGTCAACGAGTCGATCCGCATGGCCAAGGAAGCAGCCGAGCGCGGCCTCAGGGCCGTGAACATTCCCGCCTGGCCGCAGTCCGGCCCGATCGTCGGGGGCGGCTTCGGCGCGCAGGTGCTGGCGCTGACCGGCGATCCAGACGGCAAGCTGCAATACGACGATGCGCATTTCGATCCGTTCTGGAAGACCTGCGTCGATCTCGATCTCGCCGTCACCATCCATCTCGGGGCGCGGGTCGCCCGGCCGGGTATGATGAAATTCATGCCCCACCTCGTGATGAGCAAGCTGACCATGGCCGAACCGATCGCGATCATGCTGTTCGGCGGCGTGTTCGACCGCTTCCCGGACCTGCGTTACGGAGCGATCGAGAGCGGTTCGGGCTGGGTGGCCTTCGTTGCCGAATACATGGACGGCATCATGGATACCCAGTCGCACTGGCTCAATCTCAAGCTCGATCTCAGGCCGAGCGAGTATTTCGATCGCAACATCTACACCTCGTTCATCCGCGACCGCGAGGGCATCCGCAATCGCCACCTGCCGGGCGGCAAGAACATGATGTGGTCGACCGACTATCCGCACTCGGAGACGACCTGGCCCGAGTCGCAGGAATACAAGGACTTCCAGTTTGCGGGCGTGCCGCAGGACGAGATCACGCCAATCGTGCGTGACAACGCACGGCGATTCTACGGGCTGGGCTAAGGGCGATGGCAAGCGGCGCGACGCTCGATGCCGAAAATGCCGCGTTGATCCGCGAGGAAGGGCGCGCGGGTGGTTTCGTCATCACCCGCGCCGCCGATGCCGAGCCGATGCGGCCCAGGAAGCCGCGCGGCGTCGCCGATCCGGCAGCCATGCTGCACCCGGCGACCCTCAAGGGGCTTCAGCAGATGCGCGAGGATACCGGCGTGCCCGGCGCCGCTGCGCGGGTGCTGTTCAGTTCGGAAAAGCTGCATGTCTCCTATGCCTGGTTCAAGAGCGGCTATCCGCTGCCGCTCCATTCGCACGATGCCGATTGCTACTACCTGATCGTCGGTGGCGCGATGAAGGTCGGGACCGAGGTGCTTGAAAAAGGTGACGGGGTGATGATCCCGGCTGGCGCTCCGTATACTGTCACGCCGCTCGATGAAGGCGTGGAATTCATCGAGTTCCGCAATGCCGAGGACTACGACACGAACTTCCGGTCGAAGAGCGAGACCTACTGGGATCGCATAGCCGCGACTCGCGAGGAACGAGGGCCGATCTGGGCGGAGGAACCGCAGCCGGTGGGCTTCATCTCCGTGCCCGGTGCCGCCAAGCGAAATCCGTAATTACGGAAAAATGCTGCCGTGCGGGGCAGCGCTTGCCGCCAGTTCCCACAGAGGAATAGGCTGCGCACGAGAGAGAAAGCTGAGAGGAGCCTGATATGGAACTTGGACTGCTTTACGAATTCGATTGTCCGCAGCCGTGGGCCGACCAGCACCCCTGGGGCCAGCGCGAGGCCGAGCGCAAGATCTATCCCGAAGCGATCGAGCAGATCGTGCTTGCCGACAAGGTGGGTTTCGAGGCGGTCTGGCTGGTCGAACACCACTTCCGCGAAAATCGCTCTCACATGCCGTGCAACACGGCGGTGCTGGGCGCGCTGTCGCAGATCACCGAGCGCATCAAGCTCGGTTTTGGCGTTGCCCTGATGCCGCACGAATTCAACCACCCCGCCCGCATCGCCGAGAACGTCGCCACCGTCGACATGCTGTCGAAGGGCAGGGCGATCTGGGGCATGGGCCGCTCGACGCCGATGGAGCAGCTTGCCTTCGGGGTCGATATTCCCGCCAGCAAGGAAAAGATGAAGGCGTCTGCCCGCACCGTCGTCGGGATGTGGGAGCAGCAGTATTACGAAGAGGACTCGGAATACCTGAAATTCCCGGCGCGCATGGTTACGCCCAAGCCTTACCAGTATCCGCACCCGCCGGCATGGATGGCGGCAAGCTCGGAATCGAGCGCGGTGATGGCGGGCGAGAATGGCTGCGGCCTGCTGTGCTTCTCGATCATGCAGCCGCTCACGCGCCTGAAAGAGATCATCGACGCCTATCACAAGGCGCAGGAAACCGCCGTTCCGCTGACCAGCGTGCATACCAACAAGGTCGGCGTCTACACGCTCGTCCACTGCGCCGAGAGCCGTGACACCTTCGAGACCGACCGCGTCTGGGATTCGATGTGGTGGTGGTACAAGGGCTTGGCCGAATTCCACCTCAAGTGGGAAATGGCGCACCTGTCGGAAGAGCAGCAGAAGCAGGCTTTCCCGGTGCTCGACGCCCAGCGGCGCGGCGAGTTCGACGTCACCGAGTTCGACCGCGAGGACATGGTCATCGTCGGCACGCCGGACGAATGCCTGCGCAAGCTGGCCCGCTATGACGAGATCGGCGTCGACCAGGTGCTGTGCTATCTCAACTTCGGCTACCTGCCGCACCGCGCAGTGCTGAAATCGATCGAATTGCTGGGGACCTATGTGATCCCCGAGCTTCAGAAGATGGGCAAAAGCGGCGTCGCCAACAGCCTGACGGCAGGCATCAAGCAGGCCGAGAAATCGATAACCGAACAGAACTGGGCAAAAACGCCCGAAGCACCCGTGGGAGGATGAGCATGGATTTTACTATCGACCAACTGATGGACCTTAAGGGCAAGCGTGTCCTTATCGTCGGCGGCGGCCAGGGCAACGGCGAGGCAACCGCTCATGTCCTCGCCACGTTCGGCGCGAATGTCGCGATCCTCGACCTCGAGCTGGACCGTGCACAGCATGTCGCCAAGGACCTCGAAGCGCGCGGCGTCTCGTCCTATGCGATCAGCTGCGACGTGCTTGTCGAGGACCAACTGGTCAAGGCCATCGAAAAGGTCGATACCGAATTCGGCCCGCTCGACAGCATGGTCTGCATCATCGGCATGGCCGGATGGGCGCAGATCACCGACATGACGACAGAAATCTGGGATCTCGATCACCAGCGCAACCTGCGGTATTTCTTCTGGGCGGCGCGCGAGTTCGCCAAGCGGGTCATTGCTCGTAACGGCAAGGCCAACATCTGTGCTCTGGCTTCCATCGACGGCATTCGCGGTTCGGCGGTTCATGCTTCCTACGGTGCCGCCAAGGCCGGCCTGATCCATCTGGCCAAGACCATGGCGATCGAGTGGTCGGGCAGGGGCATCCGCGTGAACGTCGTCGCGCCCGGCTCGATCATCACGCCGCGCATTCCCGAGGGCACGCAGGCGTCCGAGGCCAACATGAATGCGCACGTTCCGATGGTTCGTCGCGGCACCACGACCGAAATCGCCAAAGCGGTCTGCTTCTTCATTTCCGACCTGTCGTCGTTCGTGACCGGTCAGGTTCTGGCAGTCGATGGCGGCTACACCGCGAACGGCTGGCCGGGCATGATGGAATCGATGAGCCGCATCAAGGTCGGCGGCACCATGGGCGTCGACGAGTAAGCAATCGACAGCGCGCTGGTCAGGCTTCCGGGCCGAACCAGCGCGTTATTCCTTCGCGCATGAGCGCGGCGAACTCGTCCTGCCGTGCCTTCAATACCTTTACCGGACCGGCCAGACCCATCACCGCCGGTACCCGAAGTCCCTGTGCCGGCAGAGCCATCGCGAGCGAGCCGAGTTTCTCGTCCATCGCCGCTGGTCCGATCGCGAAACCTTCCTCGCGAATGCGGTGCGCCGTATCGACCAGATCGCGCAGGTCGGCTTCCGCGATCCGCGCCCGGTGCGCGAGGCGCAGGATGGCTTCGTCGTCCAGCGTCGAGAGATAGGCGCTGCCGATGGCCGAACCGAAGATCGAGACCTGAAGCCCGCGTTCGGGCATGCGGTCGTCGCCAGGAACAGACGGAATTTCGGCATCGACGATCTGCATGAACAGGTCGTTGGGCGTCGTCACCGTCACCACCAGCCCGGTGTGCTGGTGAACCTCTTCGATCAGGTTGCGCAGCCGACCGTCCGCACCATAGCTCTCCACGATCCACGCGCCGAACTGCGCAAGGCGCGGCGAGGGCAGGTAGGTCTTGGCCTTGCCGTCGAACACGAGGTGTGCGGAATCGACCATCGTCTTGAGCAACTGGTTGGTGGTCGAGCTGTGCATGTCGAGCGCGCGCGAAATCTCGATGGCGCGCAGGGGACGATGTGCGCGCCCGAACAGCTCCAGCACGTCGAGCGCACGCGTGGCAGAGCGCGAGGAACTGCGGCGCTCCGCCGGGCGCTTGACGCGCACCGCCAGATGGCTGCCGCTGCCGGGGCGGGGCACGATAATGCTCACGCGGGTTGTTCCATGGTCCTGCTCTCTCCTCGGCAGAGCATGGACCAAGCCGCGCCTTGCGGCAATATCTCGCTATTTGCGTGTCCCGTTCATGCTGTCGCGAATGGGACAGCATCGCTCAAGCGCGGCGCTATCCGGCAGTCGCTTCCACATAGTTGGGATCGCGCTGGAACGAGATCGAGCGGTTCTGCGCTTCCAGAAAGCCTGCATCGACAATGATGTTCTGCCCGGTGACGGCGCGCGCGGCGTCGCTGGCGAGATAGCCGAAGGCCTCGGCAATATCGCGCCCTTCGATCACCATGCCGAGCGGGGCACGGCTGGAGAGCACCTGCCGTGCCCCTTCCTCGCCGCCGAACATCGTCATGGTCATGGGCGTCAGCGTATATCCCGGCGCCACGCCGTTGACGCGAATCCTGTGCGGGGCGAGGTCGTTTGCGGCAGAGCGGATCAGGCCGGTGAGGCCGTGCTTGGCAGCGATATAGGGATGGCCGCCGACGGCGCGCTGGCCCGAAATGCTGGTCGTCATCAGGATCGCGCCGCCCGTACCCGCCTCGATCATCGCGCGTGCCGCATGTTTCACGCCGTAGAAGCAGGAGTTGAGCACCACGTCGACGGTGCGTTTCCAGTCGTCCGCCGTGATGTCGGTGATCGGGCCGAGTGCGCCTGCCTGCGCGGCATTGTTGACGATGGCGTCGATCCTGCCGCAGTCCTTGACCGCGCGTTCGACGAGGGCGGCAACCTGCTCTTCCACCGTGACGTCGGCTGCCTGAAACAGGCCGCCGACCTCCTTCGCGACTTCGGTCGCGGCGCCTTCACGCAGGTCCGAGGCAAGCACGGTGAAGCCGCCTGCCGCCAGTCGCCTGACGATTGCCTGCCCGATGCCGCCCGCCGCGCCGGTTACGATCGCCACCTTGCCCTTGTCGCTTTCCATCATCCTTACTCTCCTGTCAGGCTCTCGCCTGTGTCACCTTGCGATTCCATCGGCCCTATGCAACGGACGTGGTGCATTAGTGCCAAATCATAAGTCTAACTAATTGGCGCATTCAAGAGGGAAACAGGATGTCCGACGTCGTTCGCTACGAGATTGTCGAGGATTGGATCGCCAGGGTCACGATCGACCGGCCGGAAAAGCGCAATGCCGTGAATGTCGAGGTCGCGCAGGGCATGGCCGAAGCGGTGCGGCGAAGCGAGACTGACGACAAGGTCCGCGTTATCGTGCTGTGTTCGTCGGGCGGGGAGGTGTTCTGCGCCGGGGCGGACCTCAAGGTCGTGTCGGAAGGGCGCGGCCACGAACTCTATGTCGACGGCATGGGCTTCGGCGGCTTCGTCGAGGCAAGGCGCAGCAAGCCGTGGATCGCAGCGGTCGGCGGGCAGGCGCTGGCAGGCGGCATGGAACTGGCGCTGGCTTGCGACATGATCGTGGCAGGCGAGGAAGCGAAATTCGGTCTGCCCGAACCCAAGCGTGGCTTGCTGGCGGGCGCAGGCGGCGTCTCGCGCCTCGCCAAGATCATTCCCCGCAATGTCGCGACCGAGATTATCGTCACCGGCGATCCGATCACGGCCGGGCGCGCCTACGAGGTCGGCCTGCTCAATCGGGTCGTGCCGACCGGCCAGCATGTCGAGGGTGCTCTGGCCCTTGCCCGCGCCATCTCCGGCAATGCGCCGCTGGCGGTGCAGGGTGGGCTGGCTCTGGCGAAGAAGGCTCTGGACCTGAGCGACGAGGAGGGCATGCGCGCAGGCGATGCGGCAATCGCGTCTTTGCGCAAGACCGAGGACTGGCAGGAAGGCCCGCTGGCCTTCGTCGAGAAGCGCGCACCGGTCTGGAAGGGCCGCTGATCGTGGCAAGCGACGATCTTTCGGCCTTCTTCACGCCGCGCAATATCGCTCTCGTCGGAGCGTCGGACCGTTCGGCGTGGAGCCAGATGGTCGCCGCCTGTTTCGATCTGTTCGGCCACACCGGCAAGCTCTACGCCGTCAACCGCGGCGGCAAGGAAGCGCACGGCTTTCCCGGCTATACGAGCTGCACCGAGATCCCCGATCCGGTCGATGCGGCCTTCATCTATGTGCCAGCGGCAGCCGTGGTCGAGGCGCTGCACGATTGCGCCAGGGCAAGCATCCGCAATGCCGTGATCCTCAGTTCCGGCTTTGCCGAGGCGGGCGAGGAAGGCGCGGCCATGCAGGAAGAAGTCGCTCGCACCGCGCGCGAACTCGGCATTCGCTTCCTCGGCCCCAACTCGATGGGCTTTGCCAATCTCGCCCACGGCAGCGTGATGACCTCGATCAAGTCGCGCCGTCCGGTGCGCAGGGGACGGCTGGCCATCGTTTCGCAGTCGGGCGCTCTGGTGAACGAGATGGGCAAGGTCGCCCACATCAACGGCATCGGCATCGCCTTTCTCGGCGCGACTGGCAACGAGGCGGGTCTGTCGATCACCGACCTGCTCGAATACCTTGTCGAGGACGAGGAAGTCGGCGCGATCTGCATCTATTCCGAAGGTATTCGCGACCATGCCCGGTTCATGGCTGCGGCCACGCGGGCGCGTGAACTGAAGAAGCCGGTCATCATCATCAAGCTGGGGCGTTCGGAAGTGTCCGGCGCCATCGCACAGGCGCACACCGGCTCGCTGATCGGCGATGACGGCGTGTTCGATGCGATGTGCCGCAAGACAGGGGTGATCCGCTGCTCCTCGCTCGAGGAGGTGATAGCGACGGCCAACCTGCTCGGCACTGTCGGCCCCATCAGTCCGCCGCGCATCGCGCTGTGTTCGATCTCGGGCGGAGCTTGTGCGCTGCTGGCCGACCTCTCGCACGAATATGGGCTCGATGTCGTGCCCTATACGGAAGAGACGCAGGCGGCGCTGGCCAAGGTTCTGCCCTCGTTTGCGTCGACGCTGAACCCGCTCGATACCACGGGCGTGCTCGTCCAGCAGCCGGAATTGTGGAAGGAAGTCATTCCGATCCTGTCGCGAGACGAGAATACCGGCCTCGTCATCGTCGGCCAGCCCTTGCCCAACGTCGATAGCGAACTGGCGACCCTGACCTCGACCATCGAGGCGATCACGGCCGGTTTCCGTGCCGCCGATCATCCCGCGATCATCGTCGATTTCTCCATGCAGACGCGGTCCGCCGAGCAGCTTGCCCTGCTGGAGCGGCTGGGAGTCGAACTGCCGATGCCGGGTCTGCTCATCACCGTGCGGGCGCTCGCCAACCTGCAGAACTGGTCGAAAGCGCTGGCCCGCCCGATGGTGAGGCGCGCGCTGCCCGCACCGTCCGGCGAGCGACCGGTGGGAGAACGCGAGACGCTGGCTTTCCTTGGCAAGCATGGCGTGCCGGTCATTCCGTCGAAACTGGCGACGAGCCCGCAAGAGGCGGTCGCTGCCGCACAGACCATAGGCGGCCCGGTCGTCTGCAAGATCGCTTCGCCGGACATAGCCCACAAGACAGAGGCGGGCGGGGTGCGGCTTGGCGTCGATCCCGCAGATGCGGGCAAGGTTCATGACGAGATCTTCGCTACGGCACGCGCCTACGACCCCGACGCGCGGATCGAAGGCGTGCTGGTCGCACCGATGCGATCCGGCGGCGCGGAACTGATCGTCGGCGTAACCAACGATCCGGAATGGGGACTTGCCCTTACCGTCGGCACCGGGGGCGTCCTGACCGAATTGCTTGGCGACAGCCAGACCCGGCTGCTGCCCATCGACGACGAGGAAGCGCGTGACATGGTGCTTTCGCTCAAGGGCGCGAAGCTGTTGCAGGGCTTTCGCGGCGCTGCGCCTGCGGACCTCGATGCAGTCGCCAGGGCCATCGTTGCGATAGGCGATGCGGCTGCGGCGCTCGGGCCGCAACTCGCGGCTCTGGAAGTCAATCCGTTGAAGGTTTCGGGTAGCGAGATCGAGGCGCTCGACGCACTGGCGATCTGGAGCCTCGCCTGATCGTCAGATCGCCGTCATCTTCTTGCGGGGCTTGGCCTTGGCGGTGTCGAGCAGGGAGCCATAGGACTGGGCGGTTACGCGACTGACCGGTTCGGGATCGAGCGCCGGCGTGGCCGGTTCGGGCTGGCCCGGTTCGCTGGTCGCCTCGGAAGCCGGGTCTTGTTCGCGCTGTTCCTCGGGATCGGGAGTGTAGCTGCGCATCCGCTCGAACACGGTGTGCGGCAGATCTGCGTCGAATTCGATCCCGCTGACGTCGCCCTCGCTGCGGCGGACCGTCGCGGTGAAGGCATCGCCTCCTTCCGGGAAAAGACGAAGTGCCTGACCGACGTATAGCGGGAAGCCCACGCTGCGCGCGCGGCAGCCGCTTACTGAAAGGTCAAGCAGTTCGATCTCGAGCGGCACGCCGTCGAGCAAGCGGCACGGACACCGCAGCCTGATTTCGGAGCGCTTCGAGTTGCGCTTGAATTCCATCCAGCTTCCCCGCGCTGGCCCACCAACCAAGCGCACCGTGTACGGGCAGCCCGTCAAGAATGCGTAAACGCGGTGTGACGAGCTTGCGATGAGCCGAGCGGAACATTTTCCGATCCAGGGTGTTTTGCAGGTCAGAAGCACTAAAAAGGAGAAGACCCGTGACACTCATTCTCGTACTTATCGTCGGAGGCATCATCGGTTGGCTGGCAAGCATTCTGATGCGCACCGATGCCCAGCAGGGCATTATTCTGAACGTCGTTGTGGGCGTTATCGGCGCTCTGCTCTCCGGCTTCCTGGTCACGCCGCTTATCGGCGGTGCCCCGATTACCAGCGGCACGTTTGACGTTCTGTCGCTGTTCGCCTCGTTCCTCGGCTCAGTGATCCTGCTTGCCGTGGTCAACCTCTTCCGTCGCGGTGCGGTCCGCTAATCCGCGACAAGCGAAGGCCTTTACGTTCCAGCAATGGGGAAATGGAGTAAATCGATGAACAAGATTACCAAACCCGCGCTCGCGCTCCTGGTAGCAGCCAGTGCAACCTTCGGCCTCTCGGCCTGCAACGATCCCTCGGACGACGCGGCAGAGCAGAAGGCAGAAGCCATCGAAGACGCGGCTGACGCAACCGCCGATGCGATGGAAGCCAAGGCTGACGCCATGGACGGCACCGCCGGTCCGGTAGACGTTGCCCCGGACAGCGCCGCTGAAAATAAGATGGAAGACAAGGCCGAAGCCGTTCGGGAGGCTGGTGAAAAGAAGGCCGAGGCAGTCGAGCCTTGACCTTTAGCCCTGCGGGGTGACAGGAGTTGTCCCGCAGAAACAAATACGGGGGATGGCGTGATCGACGCCGTCCCCCTTTCGCGTTTCTGATCGCCCAAATCTTACTTGCCTATAACAGGAAACTGACATGACGATTTCACTGATGAAGCTCCCTTACGAAAGCGACGCACTCGCCCCCCACATCTCGGCCGAGACGCTGTCTTTTCATTATGGCAAGCATCACCAGGCCTATGTCGACAAGACCAACGCTGCCATCGAAGGCACCGATCTTGCCGATGCCGCGCTGGAGAAAATCGTGCAGGCTGCTGCGGACAAGGGCAACGCCGGCCTGTTCAACAACGCCGCGCAGGTGTGGAATCACGGGTTCTACTGGCACAGCCTGAGCCCGCAGAAGACGTCGCCCAGCGAGAGCCTCTCGACCGCGATCGACGACGTCTTCGGATCGCTGGACAAGCTCAAGGAAGCCCTGAAGGACGAGGCCGTAGGCCACTTCGCATCGGGTTGGGCGTGGCTTGTCGTCGATGGCGGCAAGCTCAAGGTCATCTCCACCCATGACGCCGGAACTGCCCTGACCGAAGGCGTAAACCCGCTCGTCACCATCGACGTGTGGGAGCACGCCTATTATCTCGATACGCAGAACGCGCGTCCGAAATATGTCGAGAACGTTCTCGATAACCTGATCAACTGGCAGTTTGCGTCAGACAATTTCGACCGTGGAACGCCCTGGACCTATCCGGCCTGACAGATCGCGTCGTCCGGGCCGCTACCTTGCCTCTTCTCCGAGAAGGCGGGCAAGGTCGGTCCGGGCGCGCGCCACGCGGCTTTTGACCGTACCGACCGCGCAGCCGCAGATTTCGGCTGCTTCTTCATAAGTGAATCCGCTTGCCCCGACCAGCAGGATCGCCTCGCGCCGATCCTCGCTGAGCTGGGTGAGGGCGCTTTCCATGTCGGCGAGGTGGACGACGGCTTCCTGGTCCGGCTGCATCACCAGCAGATGCTCGACCACTTCGTCGTCAACGTCGGTCTGACGCGAATTTTTGCGCAGTTCGCTCAGGTAATGGTTGCGCAGGATCGTGAAGGTCCAGGCCCGGAAATTCGTGCCGGCCTCGAACCTTTCGCGCGCGCGCCATGCCCTGATGGCGGCTTCCTGTACGAGATCGTCTGCATAGTCGACGCGGCCGCACAGGCCGCGGGCAAAGGCGCGCAAGTGAGGCAGGACGCCTGCCAGTTCGCGCTTGAATTCCGGTTCGCTGAGTGTGGTTATGGCGGTTTCAGCCATCCTTCTTGCCGCCGCCCGCGCCGTTGTCATCGGCGTCGTCGAGCTTCTTGAGGAGATCCTCGAAGCTTCCGGGCAGCGGTTCGTCGACCACGGAGTTGTAGATCTTCTTCAACTCGTCCGCCCAGCCGGGCTTGCCATCGCGACGGCTGTCCGGTGGCAGACCGGGGCTCTGCCCGTCTTCCGTGGATTTGCCGCCATTGGTCACGATGCGCTCCCGCGTAAGCTCGGTAGTCTCGACCGTACCGGTCATGGCCCGTGCCGACATGGCAAGGCAAGAGGGGGAACAAATATTTGTGCACTTTGTTCCACTCGGCATAGGATTGGGGGTAAAGATGCGAACCTGCATGAACGCGCGGCGAGGGCGAAACCGGACCAATGGATAGAGAAATCCTCGCAAGGGTGGAAAAGCAGGCCTGGTTTCACCGGTTTCCGCGCGGCTTTCCGTTCCTGCTGTTCCTGCTTGCTGCAATCGGCATGGCAATGGCCGTGATCGCCATCGAACGGGCCGACAGCGCGCGGCGCAAGGTCGAGCTTGATCGCAGCCTCACCGAAATCGCGTCGGGTATCCAGCGTCGCGCGACCGAAAGCGCCGTTGTGCTGCGCGCAGGTGCCGCGCTGTTCGAAACGCAGGACAACGTCACGTCCGAACAATTCAGCGAATTTGCGGCGGGAATGCAGCATGGCGAGGATGGGCATGGCCAGTTATGGCTAGGCTGGTCGCGTCTGGTTCCCCTGAGCCGCCTTGCGGAATTCGAAGTGGCCATGGCGGACAACGAGGATGCCGAATTCCTTGTCCATCCCCGCCCGGCGCCCGGCACCCTCGTGACCGTGCCCGTCGTGCAGGTCGTGCCGCGTCTGGCCGCCAACCGCAGTGCGATCGGCTTCGACATGTATTCCGATCCCGTGAGACGAGAGGCGATCGACAAGGCGATCAGGCTCGACGATGCGGTCGCTACTGGCAAGCTGTTTACGGGGCGGAGCGGCGATTCGGATCAGGACGTCGGCTTCATCATCTATTCGCCGGTGCGAACCTCTCCCACGAGCAGTCAGATCAAGGGTTTCGTTTACAGCATATTCCGGGCCAGGGATTTCATGGAATCGGCGGTCCAGCTGAGCAGCAAGCGCGAGATCGATATCGCCCTGTTCGACGGTCCGCCGGACGCGGACCACCTGCTGGCGCAGCGTGATGTCGCGGGCGTTTCAGGCATGACTCTCGAGCGGCAGATTTCCGTGGCGAATCGCGAATGGACGCTGCGCGTGCGTGACAAGCGGCCAAGTCCCTTGTCCATGCTATCGATCCTGACGATCTTTTTCGGCCTGGTCGCCGGCCTGCTGATGATGGCCATTGGCCGGCTGATGACCAAGCGGTCGGTGGAAGACCGGGAAGTGCTCGAGTGGCTGAGCAGCCAGGCATCGATCCGGGATTCGCTCACGCGCGAACTCAACCACCGGGTCAAGAACACGCTGGCCAATGTGCTTTCGATTGCGACGCTTACGCGCCGTCGCTCAACCGATCTCGACGATTTCAGCGAGAATTTCACGGGCCGCATTCAGGCCTTGTCGGCAACTCACGACCTGCTTTCGGAAACCAACTGGCGCGAGGCGAAGCTGGGCGAAATCGTAAGGAGCGAGCTTGCGCCCTATCTCAAGGGCGATGGAGCGCAGGCGCATATTTCAGGGCCGGAAATCGCGCTGGCGCCCAACGATGCCATGTCGCTTGGCCTCGCGATCCACGAGCTGGCTACCAATGCCGCCAAGTACGGCGCGCTGACCACTCCGGACGGGTCGATCCATGTCGAATGGTCGCAGACCCAGTCGAATCAGGCGGAGATCCGGTGGCGCGAGGAGGGCGGCCCACCGGTCGTTCAGCCGCAGAGGCGCGGATTCGGGCGCGACCTGATCGAAAAGATCGTCGCGCACGAACTTGGCACGCAGGTCGAACTGGAATTCGATCCGGCGGGCGTGCGTTGCACCTTGCATGTGCCGGTGCGCGCCGCCCGCGAATTCAAGCTGCGCGGATCGAAGGGCTGACTGTCAGGCCACCTGACGCTCAGGGGCGCGGGCGGGTCGAGCCGAAGAACAGCGCCTGGCTGATTGCCGCGCGCACGGTCTCCTCGCGAAACGGCTTGGTGACGAGATAGGTCGGCTCGGGCCGTTCGCCCGTCAACAGGCGCTCGGGATAGGCCGTGATGAAGATCACCGGCACCTCGCCGATTTCAAGCAGTTCCTCGACCGCCTCGATGCCCGAGCTGCCATCGGCCAACTGAATGTCGGCCAGGACGAGTCCGGCCGGTTTCCTGCGGAACTCGGCAATGGCCTGGCTGTGCGTAGCTGCCGTGCCCGTGACCGTATGCCCCATGTCGGAGACAAGGCCTTCGAGTTGCATCGAAATCAGCGGTTCGTCCTCGATAATGAGAACCTCGGTTGCCGTTTCGCTGGCGATTTCCGCGAAAGCCTGCTGCACCAGCACATCGACTTCCTCGGCGGTCAGGCCAAGCACCGTGCCGGCGTCTTCGTTCGAGAAATCCTCGATCGTCGTGAGCAGCAGCGCCTGCCGATGGGCAGGGGCCACGGCCGAGAGCCGGTCCTGCACGATGCGTTCGGAAGAACCGTCGTCGGGCAGGGCAGGGACTTCGTCGACCGAACCGCTCGCCCAGATCCGGGTGAAAGCGGAGTAGAGCGCGACGCGGCTCTTTGCGATCTCGTCGCGCAGGTCATTATCCGAAAGCGCGGCTTCGAGCGTGGCGCGGACATAGGCGTCACCCGACGCCTGCGAGCCGGTCAGCGCCCTCGCATAGCGCCGCAGGTAAGGCAGGTTTGCGCCAATCTGATCGGATATCGCCATATGTTCCTCGCATGCGGGTCGTTGCCCGGAATCACTATTGTCCGGGCCTCGTGCCATAACCGTTCGGTTCTGTCATCTGTTCCCCTGTTGCGTTCAATTTTCACACTCGATTATTCGGCGCCATGCGTCGGCGTATGCCGGTCTGATCCGTAAAATGGCAAGTAACAACATGATATTATGCGATAAAAATTATCTGAAATTTTTTCGCCAGGGCCGGGAACCAATTTTCCTTTTTAAGGGTTTCTTGCATGTCACCACCAGCCCTCCCCACCCCCCGCATTGGTGGTGACCCGATCCCCGAGGCCTCCAACTCCTTCCCTGAGTTCGGAGGCCTCCAATCGTCTGGAGGCGGGGAATTCTGCGTAAAGATCCGCAGATGCCCCCAGGTGCATCATTTCAGACGAAAAAAGTTGGAACCGTTTTTGCGCCGATGACGTTGACCGTTTGAACCAGTGCAAAATCCGGAGGGTATTCCATGGAACTGCAAGCCAAGGCTGATAGCGAAACCGGCCAATCCGAGCATGCCACGCTGTCGGACAAGGACTTCAAACGCGCGCTCACCGATGTCGCTCCGCATCTGCGTGCTTTCGCGCGCGGCCTTTGCGGAGACCGTGACCGGGCGGATGACCTTGCGCAGGAAGCCATGATGCGGGCCTGGGCGGCTCGTGATCGTTACGCTGCCGGCACCAATTTCAAGGCATGGACCTTCACGATCCTGCGCAACCATTTCTACAGCGAAGCGCGCCGCGCGCGTTTCCATGGCGAATACGATGAACTCGCTGCAGAGCGCATCCTCATGGCGCCCGCCTCGCAGGACAAGAGCATCGAACTGCGTGACGTCCTGCGCGCGCTCGACGCCATTCCCGACAATTACCGCGAGGCACTCGTTCTCGTGGCTGCGGGCAACCTTTCCTACGAGGAAATCGCCGAAATCTGCGACATTGCCCTTGGTACCGTGAAGAGCCGGATCTGCCGCGCCCGCGCGATGCTGAGCAATGTCCTTGAATCCGGGCAGCTGCCCGATCACCGCCACAACTTTGTCCTCAAGGGCGATGCTGTCGATGCATTCTTTGCCGAATTGCACAAGATCGCCAACTTCGAGGATTCGAGAACAATGGCTGCCTGAAGGAGGCGGTTTGAAATGCATGGTAAGACCACAGCTCCAAAAATACTCATCGTCGAAGACGAATTTCTCGTGGCGCTGCAGATCGAGGATGTGGTCTCGAGCAGGGGTTACCAGGTCGTGGCCATCGTGCCCGACCAGGCGACCTTCGAACGTGTCGACGACGCGCCGCAGGTTGCGCTCGTCGACCTCAACCTGCGAGACGGCTTGACCGGCCCCGAGATCGCGCGGCGCTTGTCGAGCAAGTTCGGCTGCAAGATCGTCTATGTGACGGCCAACCCGGCCGACATCGACAGGCCCGCGCCCACGGCGGTCGGGATCGTGCCCAAGCCGTTCTCGGGCACGACGATCCTCGATGCTATCGAATTCGCACTCAATGGCGTTCCAAACATGCCGCCGCCGAGCGGCGTGCAACCTCTTGCTCGCTAGAAGCGTTGATCGGATGGCGGCAGACAGGCCGCAGTAAACGCGAATAGGCTTGAAAAGAGGACTGGGACGATGAGCCAGACACTGCTCGACATCCTGCAATACTACGGCGCGGCAGCGGCAACGCTCGCCGCGTTTCTCGTATCGCTGCACCTGGGGCGGGTCTGGACGGGCATTGCCTTCGTCATTTTCGTGTCCAGCTCGATCGCGCTGATCGCCTGGGGATTCCTGAGCGGCGAGGCCGAGGGCATTGGCTGGCAGAACGTCGTCATGTTCGCGATCAACTGCCTTGGCGTCTATCGCTATCTCATCGCTGGCAAGGACGACGACAAACAGCCGCAGGCACAGGTACAGCCCGAGGCTGCCTGATCGCGGGAATTCCTGGCATCAGGGCTGCTACGCATTCTTGAGATCACGAGAAAAAGGCCCCGCAGCGATGCTGCGGAGCCTTTGCCTTCATGCCGTCAGGTGACGGCTCAGTGCGGACCGTCAGCCGATTCCTTGCGAGCCTTTTCCAGCTCCGCGCCTTCCTTGCCGTCGAGTGCGTCCGCGGCTTCGCGGGCCTTCTGTTCGACCTTGCCGCTCTTGGCGAATTCGTGCTGTTCCTTCTGATACTTCTCGGCGCCGTCGTAGCTGCCTTCACCCTTGCGATCGGACATTTTCGTCTCCTTTGCCAGATTGGTGTGTCTGAAAAAGAAACGATCGACAGCCGGGCAGGTTCCTCGATTTACCTGCCCGAAGGGTCATCTCATCATTGCGGATGAAGGTATTCTGGCGAGTACGACAAGGCCTTCGGTCCGCCATTCGTATTCGACCACGCCGCCCAGCTGGCGAGCGATGCTGAGTTCGACAAGGCTTGCGCCAAAGCCGTCGTCACCCGGCCGATTTACCGGCGGGCCGCCCTGTTCGCTCCAACGGATCAGGCAATCGCCGTTGTCCCGGCTCAATTCGATTTCCACCGAGCCATCCTGGGTCGAAAGGGCGCCATATTTGGCAGCATTTGTGCCAAGCTCGTGGACGAACAGGGCAAGCGGCGTAGCCGAGCGGTCGTCGATGGCGATGTCGCTGCCAGAGATCGTCACGCGGTTGCGCGATCCTGCCTGATAGGGCGAGACGATCAGCTTGAGCATCGCGATGAGGCTCGATTGCGCTTCGGTCGAATCAAATCGGGTGCCACTGGCGCGGACATGATCGTGCGCGCGCCCGAGCGCCAGAATCCGTTCCTGCAGTTCGCGGCCGGCCTCTGCCACTTCGGGGCGATGACGGATGGTCAGCGAAACCAATCCGCCGATCACGGCAAAGATGTTCTTGATGCGATGGTTGAGTTCACGCGAGAGAATCTCGAGCAGTTCCGAACTGCGCTTGGACTCGTCGATGTCCGTGCAGGAACCGAACCACCGCGTGACTTCGCCCCGGTCGTCGAGCATCGGCACGCCGCGCGCCAGCATCCAGCGGTATTCGCCCTCGGCGTTGCGCAGGCGGTATTCGATTTCATAGGTCTTGCGCGATTCAACTGCCTCGCGCCAGCATTCGCCAGTCGGCGCGCGATCGTCGGGATGCAGGAAATCCAGCCACCCGCTGCCGTAACTGGCCTCGGCAGGCTCGCCGGTATAGTCGATCCAGACCTGGTTGAAGTAGTCTGTGAGCCCGTTCGGTCTGGTCGACCAGAGCAATTGCGGCATGGCGTCGGCAAGGTGCTGGTAGCGCAGTTCCTGATCCCGGATCGCGGCACGGTGCGATTTTTCCGCCGCGGCGCTGCTTGCTTCCGAGCGCGCGGCCTCGATCATTGCCATTGCCGCGCTGGCGATGCCTTCAAGCCCTTCGCGCTGAGCGACGGTAAGGCCCAGCCGGGGAACCGTGTCGATGATGCAGAAGCTGCCGAGCGGCTGCCCCTCTCGCGAGATCATCGGCACGCCCGCGTAGAAGCGGATCGACATGTCGCCGGTTACCAGCGGATTGTCGGAAAAGCGCGAATCCTGGCGCGCATCCGACACGACCATGATCTCTGGCTTGAGCATGGCATGAGCGCAGAAGGAATATTCGCGCGGGGTGCCTGCTGCGTCGAGCCCGGACTTCCCGATAAAGAACTGGTGGTCATCGCTGACGATGCTGACGAGCCCGATGGGCGCGCCACACAGTTGCGCGGCGACCGACGCGAGCCGGTCCAGCTGCGTAGAAAGGCCCGGCTTGTCGAGCGGGTAGGTCTGCAAGACCTTCAGCCGCTCGTCCTCGCCGGACCTCTGGGTTGGGGCATCGTTCAAGTGGGCAGCCTGTTCAGGAGGAATTGGCCCGACAGGCTAGCCGCAAAGTCAGACCGCGCCAACTGCGTGCTCGCCTGCTTCTTCGGGCGAGATGGGCTTGCCGGTGAGCAGCTTCAGCTTGCCGACGATCGACGTATCCGCCGTCCAGACTTCGGAATCGCTGATTTCGAAGCGGAGCATGATGACATTGGGGTCTTCACGGCCATTGGGAAACCATGCCTCTGCGGCATTGTCCCAGTGCTTGTCCCAGCGAGCCTTGTCGGTTTCCTCGACGAGATTGCCGGAGATACAGGCGAACACGTCGTGGCCCTTGGTCGAAACCTGACCCATCGCCCGGCCGCCCTTGCCGATGCGGTTGTCGCGGGTGGTGAAAAACCAGACGGTGTGATGCGCATCCTTGTCGAGCTGCGCCGTCATCGGTTCGGCATGATCGGTGGAACCTTCCAGCCGCACCATGATGAAGGGGCTCTTATTGAAGGACTCCCAGAATTCGATCTGAACTTCATGGTTCATGGTATTTTCCTTTCCTTGGAATGTGAGAAGCGCGGGCGCCAGACGATCAGTCGCGCTCGTCGCCGGGCATCTCGTTGGCGGCGATTTCGAGTTCGCGGGGCTTGCGTTCCTCGAAGGTCTCGGCGGCTTCCCGCTCTTCCGACCTGGTGAGGCCCTTTTGTGCCTCGGGGAACATTTCCTCTTCCTCCTCATCGATGTGATGGAGGTAGCGGTGGCGCATTTCCTTGAACCTGGTCAGCCATGCTCCCGAACTCATGTCGGTATCGACGAGCTCTCCGAGCATGTCGTCAATCTCCTTGTGTTCGGAAACCGAGTGACGGGCCGAATCGCGAAGGTCGGGGTCTGCGAGCATGGTCGCATAGAGCGCCTCTTCCTCGGCCGCGGCGTGAGCCTGAAGCTCGGTGCGCAGGTCTGCGAACAGTTTGCGCCGATCCTCGCTGTCACCTTGCGTGTCGGCCAGCTTTTCGAGCAGGTCGCGATGCCGGTCGTGATCGGCCTTGAGATCCTTGAAGATCCGGGCTTCTGTCATCTGTGCGTCTCCTTTTCCTGCCAGTAAAACTGACAGGCAGGGACAATTGTTCCGCAGCTTGACCTGACCTTGAGGGCAGGTCGACCGGGTCAGACAGGCAGGCGGATGGCCTTGAGCGCGGCGAGCATGTCGCGGCCGGAATAGGGTTTTGTCAGCACCGGCACATTGGCCAGCCCATCGCCTTCGAAGCGTATTTCGCCGTAGCCGCTGGCGAAAATGAAGGGGATATCCCTGGCCAGCAGTTCGTGGGCAACTGGCTCGCTGGTTTCGCCGCTGAGGTTGATGTCGAGCAGCGCGAAAGTGACCGCGCCCTCGGCGATGATTTCCAGCGCGCGGGCATTGCTGCCAGCAATCTTGCAGGACGCGAACCCGGCGCGGGCGAGCATGTCCTCCGCTTCCATCGCGATCAGCACGTTGTCTTCGAGAACGAGCGCGGTCCCGATGATGAGTTCGGGCAGCATATCGCCGCCGTCGCCGGAGCTTTCGGCAGTGGCCGCTGGCGTATCGAGGGGCTCGTCGTAGGATGCGACGTAATCGACTGGTACCGCAAAAGCGGCGAACAGGCCTTTGGTCCGGTATTCCACCTCAGCCACTCCATTCAACTCATGCGGGATCATCCGTTCGATGATCGTCGAGCCGAAGCCGCGGCGCTCGGGACGGCTTACTTCCGGCCCGCCGTGCTCGGTCCAGGTGAAGGAAAGCGCGTCGTCTTCCGCACGGCTTATCCTGATATCGACGGTGCCCGCTGGCGCGCTCAGGGCGCCGTGCTTGCAGCTGTTGGTGACAAGCTCGTGCATGACGAGGGCGAGGGTGGTGAAGGCGGCAGGCGCGATCATCGCGTCCGGACCACTGATCGATATGCGCCCGCCGCTGCCTCCGGCATAGGCCTCGCATTCGGTGCGGATCAGCTGGTAGAGCGAGGAAGGGGACCAAGCAGTCCTTGTCACCTGGTCGTGCGCCCGCGCCAGCGCCTCGATACGGCTGCCGACCAGCGAGATAAAGTCGCCCATCGTGCTGCTCGAATCGCGGCTTTGCGAGACGAGGCTGCGGATGAGGTTGAGGATATTGCGGACGCGGTGGTTGAGTTCGGCGATCAGCACGTCCTGCCGCTGCGCTGCCTCGCGTCCTTGCTGGCTCGCCGCGTCTACCAGCCGCAAGACCACTTCGAGCAAGGTGACGCGAAGGCTCTCGGCAATCGCGATCTCGTCCTCGTGCCAGGGCCGGCTATAGCCCCTCCGCTCTTCCTTCCACAGGTCGAAGCTCTTGCGTGGGGAAATGCGGGCGCCCAGCTCGCCGACTTCGACGGGCTTGTGCGGATTGCCGGCCCAGCTGACCTCGTGGACATGCTCCTTGCGGAACAGGACGATGTAGTCGCGCGGGCTGCGCGAGACGGGCAGGGCGAGAAGCCCCGCCACCTTGTCGCGATAGTCTTCGGCCGGTTTGAAAAGCGAGGCGATATTGTCCGTTGACCAGACGCTGCTCGCTCCTGCGGTATTCAGGAAGCGGGCCAGTTCCTCGAACTGTTCCTTCTCCGGCGTCGATCCCTCGGCGATGTAGGTTCCCTCGACCCAGCCGGCGATCCCGTCGAAGGGGATGACTTCGCGGATTGCCTGCGAAAAGTCATCGAAGGCGTCGAGCAGGCTCTCGCCGCCTGCCATGCGCGCCATGATGCGATCGTGCAGCTGCGCCGCTTCGGTCCTGCGCTCGACGGCATGGTCGTTATGCTTCTGTTCGAGCAGGTAGGAAAAGAACTCGCCGAACAGCTCTGCCGCGGTCCGGATCGAATAGTTGAGATAGAGCGGGCTGTAGTGATGGCAGGCCATCAGCCCCCAAAGCTGGCCGCGCCGCATGATCGACACCGACATGGAAGCCTGAACGCCCATGTTGCGCAGGTATTCGATGTGAATGGGGGAGACGGCGCGCAGCGTGCTCATCGACATGTCGAGCACCGTTCCGTCCGGACCGCTGGCGGGGACGACCGGAACGGTCGGGTCGTTCACGTCGCTGATGATGCGCAGCAGGTTGCGGCTGTAGAGGCGCCGGGCCTGAGACGGGATGTCCGAAGCGGGAAAATGCAGCCCCTCGTAGCTGTCGACCGCGCCGTTCAGGCTCTCGGCGATCACCTCGCCCGCGCCATCAGGACCGAAGCGGTAGACCATGACCCGGTCGAACCCGGTCAGCCCGCGCAGGTTGCGCGCGGCGGCCTGGCACATGGCCTCGATCGACCTCGACTTTCGCATCCTGTCCATCATCGGGCGGACATAGGCGGCGTAATCGCGCCTCTTGCCCTGTTCCGCTGGCTCGATTTCCAGGACGTAGGACTTGCCCGACACATGCAGGGCCACGTCGAAATCGCGCCCGTCACCTAGCAGGTCCATCCCGAAGATGCGTTCGACCGAATCGAAAGTTCCCAGCATCTGCATCCGCGAACGCAGGTCGTGGATTACGCCGGATGAGAGGAACGAGGTAATCGGAGTTCCGACCAGTTCGCTCGTGCTTCTGCCGAACAGATCGGAGCAATTCTCCGAGACATGGTTCACGATCCTGTCGTTCGCGAACGAGATCAGCCAGCCGAAACTCTGTATCCGGCCGATGATGTGGATCGGTTCAAGGTCGCAGGTCGTGAGATCCACGGGATGATCGGTATCTGCCATGGGGGTTCAGGCAGCCTGAGCAGGCGCGGTGCTTTCCAGCGCCGCAGCAAAGCAATCAAACGTCGCGATTGCGCTCATTGCCATTCGTTGCCCCTCTGCCTCGCCAGGGTGGACGTTTTTGAGCCAGGCCGAATGCGCTCGCCAGATCGCGAGGCCTGCCTTGTCGTCCATATATCCCGCGCCTCTGCCCGCTGATTTGCCGAAAAACGGTTCGCGTGCAAGCGCCGCTACGCCCAGGCGGGAGCCCGCGATGACATAGGTAATCGCGGCCGGTTCGATGACTGCGGGAGCGGGCACGGCAATGTCGATCGGCGGCACGCCAAGTTCGGCGAGATCGCCGCGCAACAGGGCCGGGAAGTCGGTGAGGTCAAGACCAAGCTCAGCCTTGGCGAATTCACGGGCAAAACCGAAAACGGACGCCATCCCTGCGAGATGGGCGCTCAGAAAACGGACGTAGCCCTTTCGCGACGTAAGGTCGATCTGGCTGAACTTCTGGTCGAGAGAGTTGTGTGAAACCGCAGTCGCGCGCCGCAACAGCGCGAGCAGGGTCGTGTCATCGGTATTGGCCCCAGTTTCCGGCACGCAAGTCCCTCCATTCCTCACTCGTTGAGACAAGAGTGTTCGTATGCTTCCGTTTGCGAGGGCTGCGGCGATCGACCAGCGCTGGCGGTTGCCATGTGTGTACAATACCACTTTGAGAGAAGCTGTCTGTTCACATGTGAACTCTGCTGGAACTTTCAGGCGCGCCCTTTGTTTCGATGGCGGTTTCAAAAAACGCCTGCCCCCGGAGACATACGCCATGATCGAAGGCAGTAACCTTCTTGCTATCCTGCGCGATGACGATCTCAATCACATCGATTCCATTGCGACGAGAGTTTCATTCGGTAGCGGAGACATCCTCTATGAACCTGGCGACCGGGTCGATTGCTGCTATTTTCCGATAGACAGCGCAATCGGCTCCTTTTTCGTCGAACTGGATAGCGGCGTCGCTGTCGAAACCGTGATGGTCGGGCGCGAAGGTGCGCTTGGCGGCATCGTCAGCAATGGCAGACTGCCGAGTTACGCGCGTGCCAACGTGATGCATGGGGGCGATTTCTATCGCATCGCCATACCCGATCTGGACCGGGCCAAGCACGATTTCATCGGCATTCGCTACCTGTTCGACCGCTATGCCGATTGCCTGATGGCGCAGGTGTTCCAGTCGATAGCCTGCAACGCGATCCACACCATCGAACAGCGTGCGGCCAAGTGGCTCATCGCCGCGGTCGACCGGACCGGACAGCACGAGATCACCATGACCCAGGAGCAGCTGGCTTCGATGATGGGTATCGGCCGGTCCTATGCGAGCCGGGTGATCCAGCGGCTGAAGCGCGACGGGCTGGTTTCCACCCGGCGTGGCGGCATCGTGGTTCGCGACGCCGACGGACTCAAGGACCGTTCCTGCAGTTGCAACCATATGGTGAAGCGGCACTTCAGGGACGTTCTGGCAGGCGTCTATCCCGACTGATCCAGAATCGGAAAATTTATGTGCACCGGGTGCATGTTTAATCTTCCCATTTGGCTTTCTCCGCGCTAGGGCGCGCGGCCATGAACAAGAAACTGCTGATCATTCCTGCCGCCGTCGTCTGGATCGCCTTGCCCGCGCTCGGTGCGCACATCCTCTTCGGCCAAAGCCCCGTCGCGCACCAGATTCGCGCAAACGGCACGGTACATGCGCAATATGCTTCGACTTCGCAGGGCTCGCTGGGCAACGCGCGCGAGGAAGCGGTGATCGCTGCTACCGAACGCTATGTCGCGGCGCATCCTGACGCGCCGGCGGCAATCCGCGAAGGCAAGGAACTGGCGCCGACGGAAGCGCTCAACGCGGATCTTGCCGCGCATCAGGCACGCTTCCGTGTCCGCTCGGTAAAGGGAATGAAGGCGCAGTTCTTCGACGTCAGCTAACGCGGGGCGCTGCGGTCAGGCGATAATTGTCCCGACCGCCAGATCGAGCTCCTGCACCACGGAAAGCCGGGCAGCACTCCCGGCGGACAGCACCGAGGTTTCGCCCAGACCTGCAATCAGCCCCGGTGGCGGTGATAACGTGAGAATCGTTTTCGATCCGACTTCTTGCGCAATCACTTGGCTGGCCGCAAAAACGCCCTCAAGCGTGATTTCCTCGCCGCCGAAAGCGATCACCAGGCTGGTCGCAGTGGCGTTTACCGAAATCGTAGCGACATCGGTGCCGTCGAGTATCACGATGCTGTCGTCGAAACTGAAATCCTTGACGACCAGACCGTCGAGTGCGGCAGCGTAGCCTTCGATCCGGTCTGCGCCAGCGCCAAGCGTGACCACGTCGCCGCCGCCGTTCGGGCGGACTACGTCATTGCCATCTCCTGCATCGAACGTCTCGCCAGCAGTCGAGCCGATGAGCAGGTCGTTGTCCGCGGTACCTACTGGTGACTGCAGCAGTGCTCCGGCGTCGCCGGTGATGTACTTCTGCGCCATGTCCCATGCGCTGGTTCCGACATTTGCACCCAGTTCGCGACCGAACAGGTTGCCGTCCTGGAAGTGGATGCCACCGTACAGCCGCGAAATGCCTGCTTCCGTGGCGGCTTCGCTGAAGGTCTCCCAGGTAAGCGCAATCGGCGGGCCGCTGTAGGCCTCGAAGGCCAGCTTGGTGATGATGTACTGCCCGGCCAAATCGAGTTCGCCGTCGTTGTTGAGGTCGTGAGAGCCCTGGCTGACGCCATCGAAGAACACGTCCGAGCCGGTGAAGTTCTGCAGGATAGTTGCCGATGCCATCGAAAAGCCGCTGTGGCCCGAAGTGAATTCAGGGAAGGGCGGGGTGACGAATGTCGCTTGCTGGTAGGGCTTCCAATCCTGCCCGAGCATCTCGCCGGAGCCCTTGTCCGGGCCAAGCCATGCCGTGATCGTCTGGTCCTGATAAAGCAGGTGGATGGCCGAGTCCGGGCGGATGAAGTCGTAGTAGTACTTCGTCTCCCAGGTCGCGATGGCCGTGTCGAGCAGCGCGTTGTTCAGCGCGAAGAACATCTGGATGTCCTGTTCGAGTGTATTGCCGTCGCGCACCGAAACGTCCTGCGCCAGCTGGTTCCAGTGACCCGGAGGCGTTTCGGAACGCGGGCCGTCCGCCCAGAACTCGGCGATGGCCTTCTGCTCGTCGGTCAGGTTGGCGGAATAGGCGATGACCTCGGCCACCTGCTCGCGATAGGCGGCATCGCCGGTCGTGACCTTGCCGTTGCCGTCGACATATTCGGAGAAGTCGCCGAGCTGCGGCGGGGCATGGGGGCGGAACTCGTAGTTGGCGTCGAGCGAAAAGGCCTTCACCTCGGCCCATTGCGGGGTCAGCGGCGACTGGATCTTGTAGCTTGCCGGATCGCTGGTGATCGCCGGTTCGGGCGTGATCGCCACCGAAGGGTCGCCGGAAATCTTGAGCTTGACGTATTTGCCGGTCGGCACCTGCAGCGGCTGCCAGTGGTTGGGATCGAAGTCCGGCCCGCCCACGGCGTTGTCCGCACCCGGCACGCCGGAATTGACCGGCACATAGTCGGTCGTGTTGGCGAAGCCGTGTTCGGCATTGGAGAAGTCGCTCGCGCGGTATTCGAGCACGGCCTTCGCCGCTGCCGTGCCGATGGCGCTGGGGCTGTCGGGATCGGTGCTGACGGCGGCAGGATCATAGCCCATCTGCACCATGAAGGCGTCGATCGCCTCGGACCGGGCAGGAAACACCACTTTCGCCGCGGCATAGGCGGCATAGGCAATCGCTTCTTCGAGCGCGGGCTGGTAGGTCGCTTCGCCGAGCAGGCTTTCAGGCGCCTCGATGCGGCTGTTGACGCCGACCGCGACGGGATCGAACGCGGCCCAGGCGTCGAAGATGGCGGTATGGGCGATAGCCATGGCGCGCGCGCAGATGGTCGGCGACAGGTTCGATTGCGCCACGCACGACAGGAAAAACTCGTTCCACAATGCGGCGTCTGTCTGTTGTGCGGTTGGCATGCTGGTTCCCCTGACCTGTTGCGCGAATGCTCAGCCCTTCCCGAAGCGCCTCGCGGCGCGGCCCTCATTGCCGGGGAAGACTGATCCGACGCGGTGGACCTCGCACAGATTGCCTTAGAGTCTGATTCAAAATTATTCGGC
>JAGREN010000152.1 GCA_020446505.1 Novosphingobium sp.
GCGCCGGCCCACTCCCCCACCCGACCACCCGAACAGGATAATGCCTTGGGAGGTCGGGTGGGGGAGTGGGCTGGTGCCGCCTGCGATGCGTTTGCATCGCAATTCACAACGTGAACCCTTCGCCAAGATAGAGCCGCCGCACGTTCTCGTCGGCGACAAGATCCTCCGGGCTGCCAGCGAACAGCACCTGCCCGCCATAGATGATGCAGGCCCGGTCGACGATGTCGAGCGTTTCGCGCACGTTGTGATCGGTGATGAGAACGCCGATGCCGCGGGTCTTCAGGTCCCGCACGAGGTCGCGGATGTCGGCGATGGAGAGCGGGTCGATGCCGGCAAACGGCTCGTCGAGCAGCATGATCGAGGGATGGGCTGCCAGCGCGCGGGCAATCTCGCAGCGGCGACGCTCGCCGCCCGAAAGCGCCATCGCCGGGCTGGCGCGCAGGCGGGTCAGCCCGAATTCGTCGAGCAGGCGCTCAAGCTCCTGCTCGCGCACTGCTGCATCGGGTTCCTTGAGTTCGAGCACGGCATTGATGTTCTGTTCGACGGTGAGCCCGCGAAAGATCGAGGTTTCCTGCGGCAGGTAGCCGAGCCCGAGAATCGCGCGGCGATACATCGGCAGATTGGTGATATCGATCCCGTCGAGCAGGATCCTGCCTGCGTCCGGGCGCACCAGCCCCATGATCGAATAGAAGCAGGTGGTCTTGCCCGCGCCGTTGGGGCCGAGCAGGCCAAGCACCTCGCCCTTGGCGACGGACAGCGAAATATCGGTGAGAACCGCGCGCTTGTCATAGCTCTTGGCGATGGAGACGACTTCCAGTCCGCCGGACACCTGCACACTAGCGACGTCGGCAGCGAGATCCGGGCTGGCGAGATCAGGTGGGGAAAGAGTTTCGGCCATCGCCTGTTGCATTACGCATCGCTCCGACACTCGGCAAGCACGGCTTTCCGCGATTGCGACCGATTTGGCAGGATTCGTGCATGGGATACTCGCATTATCGCGGTACTGCGGCCATTCGATTGCAAGACGGTTAACCGCCCTTGATTATTCTGCAATCAGGTGGTCTACTGATTGCTCGGGAATCGGGAGTGGAAACTGATGGACGCAATGGCGCAGACCGTTTCGATCAGGAAAGACGCGGAACTCCGGTCGGTAGACTGGCGCCGCAAGATGAGCGATCACATCGCCTATGCCCTCCTGACCTACACGGCCCTGCAGATTTTCGTGACCATCGGCGCGCTCAAGACCAAGGGCACGTCGCTGCTTCCCTATCTCGCGCTCATCATTCTGGTCGGGGCGATCATTCCCGCCTGCCGCCGGTTCGAGCGTCGCTGGACTTCGCTGACTGCCGAGCAGGCACTCGATCCCTCCATCGAACGGCGCTTCCGCAAGGATCGTCTCGCGCTGTGGCTGCTTGCCATCGGCCTGCCCTTCGCGCTGACCGCCCTGTTCAAGGGATTGGCGCTCGCTTTCGGCTGATCTGCCGGGCCAAGTTGCCCTTAGCGCCGACACTCCCTAAATCGCCTGCTCGTTGCGCCGGTTCCGGCGCGTGCGGGAGTTTGCCACCCGATGCTCGAACCCGATAAGGCTCTTGAACGTGCCGCCGCACTTGTCGAACGCGCCGTGGCAGCGGGCGCGGACGCGGCAGATGTCGCCTATTCGGGCACTGTCTCGGAAACGATCCAGGTCCGGCTGGAAAAGCTGGAGGAAGTCGAACGCTCCGAAGGTGAGCACATCACCCTGCGCGTGTTCTGCGGCGCGCGGTCGGCCTCTATCGGATCGTCCGACCTTGGCGATGCGGCGCTCGGCGAACTGGCGCAGCGCGCCGTCGACATGGCTCGCGCCGCGCCTGAGGACAAATACGCAGGACTTGCTCCTTCCGAACTGTTGTCGAAGGCGCCGTGGCCCGACCTCGATCTCGTCGATGAGACAGCCCTGTCCCCGGAAGCCCTACGCGATCTCGCCAGGGAGACGGAAGATACGGGCCGCGCCGTTGCCGGCATCACCAATTCGGAAGGCGCTGCCGCGAGCACGGGCCGCTCGGTTTCCGCGCTTGCGACCAGCCACGGCTTCGCTGCCTTCAATTCCGGGACGAGCCGGGCGATCAGCCTGTCGCTCGTGGCGGGCGAAGGCGCGGACAAGCAGCGCGACAACGCCTGGCGTCAGGCACGCCATGCCGCGGACCTCCCAGGCCCGGCCGAGATCGGCACGCTCGCGGCGCAGCGCACTCTGGCGCGGCTCAATCCGGGCCGGCTCAAGTCCGGCCAGATGCCGGTCGTGTTCGACCCGCGCGTGGCCGGATCGCTGCTGGGTCATCTCGTTTCCGCCATGTCCGGTCCGTCGATTGCGCGCCGCTCCAGCTTCCTGCTCGACCGGCTCGACGACATGCTGTTCGACCCGGCCGTGGTGATCGCCGAAGACCCGCATTGCCCGCGCGGCCTGCGCTCGCGCCCCTTCGACGGAGAGGGCCTCGCCACCGCGCCGCGCAATCTGGTCGAGAACGGCAAGGTCACGGGCTGGCTGATGGAAAGCGCCTCTGCCCGCCAGCTCGGCCTCGCGCCGACCGGCCATGCCTCGCGCGGGGGCGGCGCGCCGGGCGTCACGGTGGGCAATGTCTGTCTCGCGGCAGGCAGCCAGACGCGCGAGGAGCTGATCGCCGACATAGCGGACGGCGTCTACGTCACCGAGCTGATCGGCATGGGCGTCAATGCCGTGACGGGCGACTACAGCCGCGGCGCATCGGGCTACCGCATCGTCGATGGAGAGATCGCCGGGCCGGTCGCCGAATTCACCATCGCCTCGAACCTTGTCGACATGTTCGCACAGCTTCGGCCTGCCAGCGACCTTGAGGTCTATCGCGGCATCGATTCGCCTTCGGTGCGGATCGACCGGATGAGCGTGGCGGGCGACTGACCATGGCGGCGCGCGGCATCCTTCCGGTTTTCCTCGCAATGTTGCTGGGGCTTTCAGGGATGCCGGCTCAGGTCCATGCGGCGGTCCTGCCCGATCTGGCGGGCACACCTGCAAGCGAAGCCGCGCCCGCGCCGCAACAGACTATCGAAGCCGAGAGCGGCAGCGACACCGACGCACGCATCGCACAGCGCATCACCGGCATTTTCGGCGTGCTCGAACCGCTCGCCAAAGTGGAAGTGACCGTCGCCCAGGGCGTCGTGACGCTGCGCGGCAAGGTGCCTTCCACCGAAGACATAGACCGCGCCGAACAGATCGCATCGCGCGTCTCCGGGGTGGTCACGGTGGAGAACCGGCTCAGGCGCGACACCTCGGTCGAAAGCAGCGTCGGCGCGCTCAACTCCGTGTCGAGCCGGATTGCGGGGCTGGTCAAGATGTTGCCGCTGGCAGGCGCAGCCCTGCTGGTTGCCGCGGTGATCGCCCTGTTCGGCTACCTCCTCGCCTCGCTAGGCATGGTGTGGCGGCGCTTCACGCCCAACCAGTTCCTCGCCGAACTGATCGCGAGTGCGGTGCGGTTTGTCTTCGTGCTGGGCGGCATCGTGGTCGGGCTCAACATGCTGGGCGCCGGGGCGCTGCTCGGCGCGGTGCTTGGCGGCGCGGGCATCATCGGCATCGCGCTGGGTTTCGCCATGCGCGACACCATCGAGAACTATGTCGCCTCGATCCTGCTTTCGGTGCGCCAGCCGTTCCGCCCCAACGAGTGGGTGGTGATCGACACGCACGAAGGCCGCGTGATCCGGCTCACCAGCCGGGCGACAATCCTGATGACGCTTGACGGCAACCACCTGCGGATCCCCAATTCCAGCGTCTTCAAGGCCGTGATCCTCAACTACACGCGCAATCCGCAGCGCCGGTTCGATTTCGTGCTGGGCATAGACGCCGACGACGATCCGACCGCCGCGCGCCACCTTGGCGCCGACGTTCTGGCGGGCCTCGACTTCGTGCTCGACGAGCCTGCGCCCACGGCCCGAGTCGAGGAAGTCGGCGATTCGAACATCCTCATCCGTTTCCTCGGCTGGATCGATCAGGACAAGACCGACTGGTACAAGGCGCGCAGCCGCGCCATTCCGGCGGTGAAAGACGCGCTGGAACAGGCCGGTTTCGCGATCCCGGAGCCGATCTACCGCCTGCGCTTCGATCCCGGCGCTGCTCCGGTCGCTGCCGGAAAGCCCGCGGCGACCGAGCCTGCCGCAAAGCCTGCAACGCCGGTTACCCCGCTGGAGGAGCATGTCGGGCCGGATGACGAGATCGCCGAAATGGTTGAGCGCGAACGGCAGGAAAGCCCCGACGCGCGCAAGGATCTGCTCGATCCGGGCCGGCCGGTGGAGTAGCCGGGCGCGCGCCGTTAGCCCTCTTTCTCGGCCCGCTCGATCGCTTCCAGGACGATCCGGCGCGCTTCGTCCGCGCCGCCCCAGGTGCCGATGCGCACCCACTTTTCGGCTTCCAGATCCTTGTAGTGGGTGAAGAAGTGTTCGATCTGCGCGAAGACGATGCTCGGCAGGTCATTCTTCTCACGGACATTCGAGTAATAGGGGAAGGTCGCGTCGTCAGGCACGCAGACCAGCTTCTCGTCGCCGCCGTGCTCGTCTTCCAGGTTGAGGACCGCGATCGGGCGGCAGCGCACGACCGCGCCGGGAATGAACGGCGAGCGGGCGATCACCAGCGCGTCGAGCGGGTCGCCGTCGGGCGACAGGGTGTGCGGGATGAAGCCGTAGTTGGCCGGATAGCGCATCGGCGTGTGCAGGATGCGGTCGACGAACAGAGCGCCCGATGCCTTGTCGAACTCGTACTTCACTGGCTCGCCACCCGTCGGAACCTCGATAATGACGTTGAGGCTTTCAGGCGGGTTGTCGCCCACGGGGATCAGGTCGATGCGCATTATTATCGGGCTTTCGAAGCTGGGAAACGGATATTGCGCGCAGGCCCATACAGGCGACAATGCTGCACTGCAATATGATTGCGGCGGGTCGCCCCGTTAATTTGTGCGCGGCGCCAGCAGGCGGTCGAGCGCGGTTTCCCTGCCCGGCGTTGCTGGCTCCAGCCACGGCCAGCGCAGCCCCTCGAAATAGGAGACCGGCACGGTCGTGAACCGGTTGCCGCGCTGGACGAGCAGCTGGATCGGGCGCTTGTCCTGCCGGGCGCGTTCCAGCGCCTGCCTCATGCCTTCCATGGTGAAGCCGATCGTATCGACAGCCACGATCCTGGAGCCGGTGACGATTCCGGCGCGAAAGGCGGGGCTGTCCCAGACAGGGTCCGAAACGTCGCCGTCGCCGTCGACTGTCAGGCCCAGCGAATAGGACAGATCCAGTTCGCGCTGCTTGTCCATGCGGGCCGCTTCGTAAGGGTTGGGCTGGCTTTTCCAGACGAGCTTGTACCCGGCCAGTTCGATCCCGCGCAGGGGGGCGGGGCGACCGGCCGCGTCGATCCGCTCGCGGAAGAAGGCATCCCAGTCATGAGGATAGATGGCATTGAGCCCGGCGATCACGTCGCCCCGCTCGTAGGTGAACAAGTTCGGGTGCGCGCTGGATCGGGCGAAGAAAGCACGCGCAAAGTCATCAAGCCCGCGCGCGCCTGCGGTGCCCTGCCGGATCACCTGATCGGCTTCGAGCCAGACCAGCGCGCCTTCCCGGTAATAATCCTCTCCACGCGCATAGGAAGCATAGGGCTTGGGCTTGCGCGCCGCCATGACCGGATCGCGGGTCGTATCGCCGACCGAGCGCCACGACCGGCCCGGCGTCGCCACGGCGAATTGCCCTGCGGCCTGAGCGATCATGCCGAGGACGATATCCTTGGACTGAACGCCGGAGCGTGCCCCAAGCACCCAGCCCCAGAAGTGGGACTGGCCTTCGTAGACCCACAGCAGGTCGCTCTCCATCGGCGTGCGGTAGTCCGGCGTCGCCATGCGGGCGGGGCGGCGGTACTTGCCGTTCCACGCGTGGACCAGTTCGTGGGGGATCACGTTGCGGTCCCAGCCCATCGCATCCCAGTCGAGGAAGGTGCGCTGTTCGAGCTGGATTTCGGTCGAGCGCAGGTGTTCGAGGCCGATGCCGCCGATCCGGCTGCTGAGCGCGACGAGATATTCGTAGCGGTCGAATGGCGCCGGGCCGAAGGTCGTCGTGGCTTCGTTGACCAGCTTCGACAGGGCCGCGACGTCGCCTGCCCGCAGCGAGAGCAGCGCGGGCGCGTCGGCAAAGGCGCTGAGTTCCGCAGAAGTGCCGAGCGGCCACTGGCGGAAGAACAGACCTGCAAAGACCGGCGAGTCGACCAGCGTGCCATAGTCGGTGCTGGCCCACGTCACCGTATCGCCCTTGCGCGTGCGCCCATCGAGCGCGGAGGCGACGTTCCAGCCGCCGGGCAGGATCACCGTGGGCGTAACGCCGATGCGCGAGACATTGTGCCCTGCGGGATAGAGGCTCATCTTCTCCCATTGCAGGTTGAGCATCTCGGAGGTCATGGTGATCCGCCCCTCGCTCGATTTCAAGGGCGAGGTATGGACGAATCGCGCGACGACCGGCGCGCCATTCCCCGGCAACTCGATATGGAAAGCGTTGACGTCGACTCGATCCCGCTCCCAGCGAAGCGGCTGCCCGCCCGCGCTGAACTCCAGCCCCGCCAGTTCCGCGATCGGGCCGCGCGGTGCGTGATTGCCCGGCAGCCATTGCGGGAAAAGCAGGGTCAGGCGGCGCATTCCGGGCGGGACCGGGATCGTTTGCGTGACGCGATAGATGCCGCGTTCATTGTCGCTCGCGTCGACGGCAAGCGTCATCATGCCGCCCGGCCAGGGCGTGTCGGCAGCAGGCGGGATCGGTGTCGCGGCCAGCGCGGTATCGGGCGCGGCGGCGGTCTGGGCTTTTGCGGGAAGGGCTGGCAGGCTGGTGAGTGCGGTGGCCAGCGCGGCGATCAGGGTAATCCTTGAAGTCATCGCCTGTAGTCATGGCGGCTGCACTCCGGCGCATCAAGCCTTGCCTCTCGGACTTTCCCTCGGCCCGCAATCCCGCTAAGCGCGCCGTGCCATGAAGACACCGCAAGCAATCCGGGGAACGCAGGACATTTTCGGCGCAGAGGCCGAGGCCTTCGCGCATGTCGT
>JAGREN010000026.1 GCA_020446505.1 Novosphingobium sp.
GAAGGCGCCCGAAATCCTTCATAATATCAGACGTTCGGACAAACCGTTGAAAAACCCGAAAGCTGCCGTTCGGTAGTCTTGGTGCCTGATGCAGCCTGCAGGCAATTGCGGTTGATCCAATCGGGCCGAAGGGCGACGCAGTCAATTGGCGCCTTCGATTGAGACGAGCAGTTGTGCTAAAAGGTCGGCAAGTTCCGCTTTTTGGTCACTTGTTAGCGAACTGAGCAACGCGCGTTCGACTTCCATATCCTCCGCAAACGCGGCGTCGATGACTGAACGGCCCCTTACAGTGAGACCAACACGCTTGCTGCGCTTGTCTTCGGCGCAGGAAATTCGTTCGATCATCCCTGCTTCTTCGAGCCGGCGCAGGCGATCGGTCAGGCCGCCAGATGAAATCATAAGATCCTGATAAAGCTCAGTCGGTCGGACCGATGGCTTGTCGGTCCGGCGCAGGGTAGCCAGTACGTCGAATTCCCCGGTGTCGAGCCCATGGCGCTCGAACACGGCCTCGATTGGGGCTCGCGAAAGCATGGTCAAACGGCGCGCACGCGCCAGTATTTCCATGCCATCGAGCGGCACCTCCGGCGTGATTGCGCGGCGTTGTTCGACAAGTTTGGCGACGCGATCGCGCCGGGTAGATTGGGTCATTAGAACCTCCCTAGAGCATCGTGACAAGAATTGCCTTGACGTCAAGATAAATTGATATATCTTGATATCGAGATAAATGGAGAATCATCGTGCAACCACCACTCACTTCCACACCCATCGCCGCCGATAGCCTTCCCTGGATGCCTCTGGCTCCGGGCATTGCTACCAAGCCCCTGCGCTTTGCCGGTGAGGAACGCACACAACTTCTCAAGGTCGATCCTGGTACGAGTGTCGGGTTGCACGCGCATTCGGGCTTCGTCCACGCCTACACGATCTCTGGCGCACGCCGTCTTGATGGCGATGTCGTTGCCGGGCCGGGTAGCTACGTTTTCGAGCCAAATGGCAATCGCGATTGCTGGGAGTGCGCAGGTGAGGAACCCGTCGTCCTCTTCATCCACATGACAGGAGCACTGGTGAGCCTTGGAGAAGGTGGCAGTGAAACTGGGCGCACCACGACCGAAAGCCTTCGTGCCAGCTATCTCGCCTGGTGTCAGGCCGAAGGTCTGGAGCCGGTAGCCTTGGGAGCAATTCGATGACCGATCACATCTGCGCCACGTGCGGCATTTGGTTCGAAACAGATTCGTTGCCGCCAGCCTGCTGTCCGATCTGCGAAGACGACCGGCAGTATGTTCCGCGCGACGGCCAGAAATGGCTCTCACCCGGCGATCTGAAGGCCTGTTATGCCAATCGCATCGAAGACGATGATGGCGTGTTCGGCATCGGAATGTCGCCGGCATTTGCGATCAACCAGCGATGCGTGCTGGTAGAAGCAGTCGCCGGAACGGTGATGTGGGAGACGACAAGTCTCGTGACCGACGAGGCCGTTGCAGCCATCCTGGCTCGCGGGCCTGTCACTGCCATCGCAATCTCCCATCCTCACTTCTATGCCGCGATGCATTTGTGGGCCGCGGCGCTGGATTGTCCAATCATCCTTCCATATGCTGATCGAAAATGGATTCAGCGGCCGTCCGCGCGCATCGAGCTGTGGGATGGACTAGGCCGCGAACTCCTGCCCGGTGTAACACTGCTACGCTGCGGAGGGCATTTCGATGGAAGCTGCGTCCTTCACTGGCAGGACGTAAACTGTCCGGAGGGAGCATTGTTCGCGGGCGATACAATTCAGGTCTCAGTTGACCGGAAGCGCGTTTCCGCCATGTATAGTTATCCCAACGCGATCCCGCTCGGAGTTCATGCAGTCGGCCAGATCGCGCAACGCCTCGCGGCATGGCGATTTCAGAAAGTGTACGGCTACACTTGGGCCCGGAACATACTTGCCGACGGCGACGAGTGTGTTGGCCGTTCACTCGAAGAGTACGGCGCCGCGATTTCTGCCTGAGGACGAACGAACAAGCGTCAAATCGGAAAATTTCGAACCTGCTATTCGAGTGTGCGGAAACCGCCACGCTTTCCGCGGAATGACCAGAGAGCTCACTTCAAAAAGTCAGCTCTCCGCATTTTGAGAATACAACCGGACAGTCGCCTTGCGGCCCAGTTTCAGTCATTTTGGGCGGCCAGGTTCGACAGCACAAAATTCTTTCGCCCCATGCAAATCGGGAAATTAGCAAGGATCGGGATAGCAGCGCATTCTCAACTCGATTCGCGCAGATTCTGGTGCTGCTGGCGCGGAAATACGTCCTTGCCGTCGCAATTTCGCGCGCGTCGGTCGCTAGTTTGCGCTGGGCGCGAAAATTCTCAGAACTGACAGCTGTTGAGTAGTTTGTCCGTAAAGGTCTCGGACCGTCCATAGCCGTTTCAAATCATGCAAATCGTTGAAGATTTGCTCGAATTCTAGCTCAGACTGACCCTTGCGCTGCACCTGAAAGTTCTCATTATGTTCCGTAGAGGGGCTGCCAATGTCAATGTGTGAGAACGCCCAATGTCCAATACCGAACGCATCATCCGACTGAAGACCGTGCTCGACCGCACAGGTCTCTCTCGTTCCACCATCTATCGCAAGATCGCCGAGGGGACTTTCCCGTCACAGGTGAAGATCAGCGTGCATGGTGCCGGTTGGCACGAGTCAGCCATCAATCGTTGGATCGCCGATCCCGTTCACTATCGTGAGGAGGAACCGGTGGAATGAGCGGGCCACAACCTGTCGAGCCGATCTGTGTCAGGGTCAATGACGCTGCCCGCATGATCGGTGTCGGGCGCACAAAGCTCTACGAGCTGATCGCCAGCGGCGAACTCGAATCGGTCAAGATCGGCAAGGCAACGCGCATCACGACAGCCAGTTTGTATAGGCTGGTGGAGCGGCATCGGGCATTGAACTGACCAGGCCGTCAACTCGCAAATAGACAGCGTCAGGGCGTGCCATTATGTTGCGATCAGGCTCACCGCGGACTGCTCATTTATTCAGCTTCTCGGCCAAAACACTGAACCGAACCACCGTTAAATGAACGAAAATGTGGGGGAGAGTGTGGGGGAGGGCTCGTGCTCACTCCAAGAACGGGATTGATATCAAAGGGTTATTTTTCCGGTTCGATTCAAGCCCTGCCACCACCGCCTTACTGAATGAGCGATATCGACGCTCGTTGGTCCCCATGTCGCTCCATGGCAGACCTTATCGCCGCGCTGCGAAGCGAGGCCGCCTGGCTGAGGGGCAACGGAAAAATCCATTGATCCATAGGCGGAGTTGTTTCAGACGCAATTGCGACAAACGCGGGGGGCCGGCCGTCTTGGCAAACAGCGCACCAAAATCGGGGAGTGCCTCTGCCGGTTCTGGACGGGAAATCTCCAGGGGAGGGGCATGTCCCCAGCAAAGTCTCGACGATTGCGCCAGAAGATCTCGTCGAGGTCGATCAATAGCAGCATCTTTGGCGGTGGTCCGTTATGATAATCAGCCGTAAACGCCTCGTGGTTGTCTGACTTGAAGAAGAAGGACGCCCAGAAAATTGCAGACATTACCGCCGATCTCATGATGGTCATCGGGCGGATGAAGCGGTCTGCTCGCGATTCCAGCGGGGAAGGGGTGCATCCCGGCACCGAATTTGCAATCCTTGATACGATCCAGCGCCACGGCTGCAATACCGTGCCCGAGATCGCGGCATGGCGCGGCGTTGCGCGCCAGTCGGTGCAGAGCGTTGTCAACAAGCTCGTCGAAGCGGGACTGATCGCAACGAAGGAAAATCCGGATCACAAGCTTTCGCCGATCCTCGTGCTGAGCGAGCATGGGGATCAGCACTACGAGGAAGTGCGCCTGCAGTTGCGCAGGAAATATATCGCCGCTCGGCCTCTGTTGGCAGAGGGGGATCTGGACGCTGCCTCGCGTGTCGTCGCCGCAATCGCGCAGACCTGGGGCTCCGGACTGACGGACGACTGAGGCCGGCAGAGTGCTCTCAAGGTCAGCTCCGGGCTGCTGCCCGACAAGCGAGAGCAACAGGCTGGGGGCCGTGGCATAGATCCGCGCGCCGAAAGCCTGATCGTCAAGATGGCGATACTGCCCGGCATCGCGGACAGGAACGGTCGGCAAAGTGTGGCTGGCGCTACGCCTCAGATAATGGCTGCCACAGCCAAAGAGCCCTTGGACGCGACCCGCATTGCGCAAGGCGCCTTTCGGAAATTCGCTCGGGCTATTTCTTCGTGCGGTAGTCCTCGAACGGCTCGTCCCGCTCCTGAAGCGCGCCGCGAACGTCCTGGCGCATCTTTGACATATATTGCCGACTTGCCTCGGTGGTCTGTCCCAGGGCCTGCATCTCGGTTCCGGCTCGCAGGCCAGCACGCATTCCCATCGCGTCCATTTGCCGGTGCACCATGCGCTTGTTGATCTGCGCAAGTTCGGGATCGATCATCGCGATCCGCTCTGCCTTGGCCAGCACTTCGCGCTCCAGCTCGTCTGCAGGAAAGGCACGGTTGGCAAAGCCCAGGCGCACGGCTTCCTTGCCGTCGATGGCGTCGCCTGTCAGCATCTGCTCCATCGCTGCGCGCATGCCCATCAGCCAGACATGATAGTGATTGTCCGGAGGAGAGATCGAGCGGACCGGCGGATAGCCGATCTGGGCGTCTTCGGCGACGTAGACGAGATCGCAGGCGACCGCGAGCTCGGACCCGCCAGCCAGGCACCAGCCGTGAACCTGTGCGATCACCGGCTTGGCAAGATCCCAGATCCTGAAGCACCCCTCGACGACGTGACGGGCCCACCAGCCGGGGCCCTGCGGCGTGTGCCATGGCGTCGGGCCGAGATGGGCAAGGTCATAGCCGGACGAAAAACAGGTTCCTGCTCCGCGGATGATTATCACGCGTATGTCGGGATCGGAGTCGGCCGCTTCGAGCGCGTTGAACAGGTCTCCGCGCAATGCGTTGGAAAGGGCGTTGCGCTTTTCAGGCCGATTGAGCGTAAGCCGGCGAACATGCTGCGCCGGTTCGTCAATCAGTAACAGTTGTGAAGCGGACATCCTTCATTCTCCTCTCCTGCTGGCTTTGGCACCGAGCCTGTCGTGAGCAATGCCCCGGATTCAAGGTATTGCAACATGGACGTCGCCGCGTGCGTCTGATCCAGTCGGAGGTCAAGATCAGTCAGAGCACCGGACCCAGGATCGCCAGGGCATTGAACCAGAGGCGCTTGCCCACGTTCCATTCGGCGACCTCGGCTGCGGTAATCTCGCGACTGTCGTCAAGGTACTGTTCCTGCCGCCTGTGCAAGGCTGCCGTCGTGGCGGCATCGAGAAGCAGTATATTGTTCTCGTAGTTGAGGTCGAAGCTGCGACGGTCCATGTTGGCCGAGCCGATCAGCGCAATTTCGCCATCCAGCGTCAGCGACTTGGTGTGCAGCAACCCACTCTGGAATTCGAAGATCCGGACGCCCGCATCGAGCAGGGATTCGTAGTGGCTGCGGCTGGTCGCCCCTACCGCGAAGTCGTCGTTCCGGGCCGGAAAGACGATGGTGGTCCGCACGCCTCGGTTTCCTGCGGCGCACAGTGCCGCCTGCAATCCAGGGGTTGGCACATAGTATGGAGTCGTGACCAAAAGCTCCTCTCGCGCCGCGTACATGAGAGTCTCGAACATCTCGGGCATCGCCGCGTTGCGGTAGGTTGGGCCAGTGGCAACGACCTGCGCCGTGAAGCCGGTCTCGACAGGAGGCAATGGCGCGCGAAGCAGCTCACCGATGTCATCTCCGCCGTTGCCCATCCAGTCGATGGCGAAAAGATGCTGTTGCTGCCGCACGATGGGGCCTTCGAACCGCATGACCGCATCGACCCACGGGCCGAAACTGGCCTTGGGCAGGAAGGCCGGATCCGCGCAGTTCTGGCTACCGCAATAGGTGATCAGGTTGTCGATCACCACGATCTTGCGGTGATTGCGCAGGTCGATCCGTCCGTTGAAAATCCGGATCAGCGGATTGCCAACCGGCAGGGCGCGACGCACATGGACGCTGGCAGCCTTCAGCCGCGGCCACAGCGGCCCCTTGACGAACGCACGCGAACCGATGTCGTCGACCATTGCGCGGCAGACGACGCCGCGACTCGCTGCGCGCTCCAGTGCTTCTGCCACGGCGGTCCCGTTATGATCGGCAAGCCAGATGTAGAACAGAAGATGCACCGTAGACTGCGCAGCATCGATATCGGCCACCAGGCGTGCGATCATCGCGTCCGAATCCTGCATCAGTTCCGCACGATTGCCACCCACCGGGGCGTACCCGCTGATCGATTTTCCGACCCGAAAAAGTGCCTCGCGCGTGTCGAGTTCGCCGGGCCGGCACTCCGGCGCGTCCCAACCCTGGGCGCAATCGAACGGAGGCAGGATCGAAGCGCTGTCCTTAAGACGTGCAACCCGGGTTCTGCCGATGTTGGTCGTACCCAGCATCAGGTAGGCGAAGGCTCCCACGAACGGCAGGGCTGCAAGGATCACCAGCCACGCCATCCGCGATTCCGGTTGCCGGTGGCGCCGCAGGAGAACGTGGAGGCCGCATCCCAGAACGAGCATTGCGTGAAGAATTGTGAACAGCAAGAAAGTCCCCTCTTCTGTCGAAGGACGGGAAGTGCCGGATCACGACCCGCTTGCTCCGATCTTGCGATGATGACCGCGATGATCGACCAGTTCAATGTTCATGCCGCGAATGAGAGAACCCGCAGAGCATTCCGACGCGCCCGGTTTGCACGGCGCATGACGGTGAAGATGGACCCGCTGCCTTGTTCGTCGCGTCGATCGCTATTGCGTTTGACTATCAGGACCATAAGGTGATGCCGGAGGTACCTGATGTCCGGCGACGAACCCCGCTACAAGTCCTACGATAGCCCGGCTGGCGGTTGGGGCGCTGCCGCCGCCACGGCCAAAACGCTGATGCGGGAAAGCGTGATCGCGAAAGGATCGCGGGCGCTTCTTTCGATGAACCAGCCGGGCGGGTTCAAATGCCCCAGTTGCGCCTATCCGGACCCAGACTGCAAGCAGACGCTTGAATTATGCGAGAACGGGGCAAAGGCCCTGGCGCATGAGGCGACGAAGTTTCGCGTCACCCGCGAATTCTTCGCACAGCACACCGTCTCGGACCTGGCCGAACAATCGGATTACTGGCTCGAAAAGCAGGGCCGGTTGACCGAACCGATGCGCTACGACGCGACGAGCGACAAATACGTTCCCGTCAGCTGGGACGAGGCCTTCGCCTTGATCGGCGAGCACTTGCGCGCGCTCGAAAGTCCCCACCAGGCCGAATTCTATACGTCCGGGCGAACGGCGAATGAGGCTGCATTCCTATATTCGATCTTCGTGCGAGAGTTCGGAACCAACAATTTTCCCGATTGCTCGAACATGTGCCACGAACCGACCAGCCGCGGCCTGCCGGCCGCTATCGGGGTCGGCAAGGGGCCTGTGCGGATGTCCGATTGGGAGCACGCCGAGGCGATCTTCGTGATCGGCCAGAACACCGGCACCAATGCCCCGCGGATGATGACCGATCTGGTCGCCGCGCACCGGCGCGGGGTTCCCATCGTCACCGTCAATCCGATGCCCGAGCAGGCGCTGATGAAATTCACGCCGCCGCAGGACGTCCTGGAAATGGCGACCTTCCGTTCGGAACAGGTCACCAGCGAGTTCGTCCATATCGCCATCGGCGGCGATATCGCCTTGTTCAAGGGCATGATGAAGATCCTGTTCGAACGCGACGCCGCGGGCGAGAAGGTGATCGACTGGGATTTCGTGAATACCCACACCGTCGGGATCGAGGCGGTGCGGGAAGATGCGCTGGCGCAGGATTGGACCGAACTCACGCGGGTCGCAGGGGTGAGCGAGGCACAAATCCGTCGCTGCGCGGAAATCTACATCCGCTCGAACGCCACGATGATCTGCTTCGGCATGGGCCTGACCCAGCATCAGGAAGGATCGCGCCTGTTGCGGCAGGTTTGCAACCTGCTGTTCCTGCGGGGCAACTTCGGCAAGCCGGGCGCCGGAATCGCCCCGATCCGCGGGCACTCGAATGTCCAGGGCGACCGTACAGTGGGCATCGACGAACAGCCGACAGGCGATTACCTGGACCGAGTTCAGGCGGTCTTCGGCTTCGATCCGCCGCGTGAGCACGGCCATAATACGGTGCAGGCGGTCGAGGCAATGATCGCGGGTACTGCCAGGGTTTTCGTCGGTATGGGCGGCAATTTCGTTCGCGCGATCCCGGACACCGAGCGCTCCTACGAAGCGATGCGCAAGCTTGACCTGACGGTGGCGATTTCTACCAAGCTCAATCGCGGGCACGTCGTTCACGGCAAGGATGCGCTGATCCTGCCAGTGACCTCGCGCTCCGAACGGCTCGAGACCGAAGCGGGCGAGCAGTTCGTGACGATCGAGGATTCGATGGCCAAGGTCACGGCCTCGCGCGGTGTGCTCGAACCGGCCAGCCCGCACACGCTGGGCGAGGTGGAAATCGTTTGCCGGATGGCTCGGGCTGCGCTGCCCGGCAGCAAGACGGACTGGGAACGCTACGCGCAAGACTACGGATCGGTTCGCGACCGGATCGCGGAGGTCTATCCGGCGATCTATGCCGATTTCAACCACAGGGTCAGCGATCCAGACGGTTTCTACCTCGACGTCCCGCCGCGCCGCCTTGTCTGGCCAACGCCCAACGGCAAGGCGAACTTTCACGTTTTCGAAGGGCTCGATGCCAACGCTCCTGTTGCGGAACCGGATATGCTGCGCCTCGCCACGATCCGTTCGCACGATCAGTTCAACACCACGATCTATTCGAATTCCGACCGCTATCGCGGGGTCTACAATACGCGCATGGCCGTGCTGATGAATGTGGAGGACCGCAAGGCGCGCGGATTTGCCGAACAGCAGGTGATTGCTCTGGAAACGATCAGCCGTGACGGCATAACTCGCCGGGTCAGCGGACTGACCGTCATCGACTATCCGATCGCGCGCGGTGCGATCGCTGGGTATTACCCGGAACTCAATCCACTGCTCCCGCTCGACTATTTCGACGAGATCAGCGGGACGCCCGCAGCCAAGTCCATTCCGGTGAGAGCTGTGGCAGATCCGGGTTGAGCGAGGGAGGTCGCGGACAACTATGCACGACATCATTCTGCTGACCGCGCGGGTCATAATGGGCGGCTGCTTCGTCGTCTGGGGCATCATGAAGCTGCGCGGAGGCGAGGCCAAGCTTGTCCCGGTGCTGACTGCGATGGGGCTGCCCGATGCCACGGCGCTCGCCTATCTGGTAGGCGTTTGCGAATTGCTGGGCGGCCTGTGCGTTCTGCTGGGCTATCCGCTCGCGACGGTGAGTGTCCTGCTGGGCATCTGGTGTGTGGTGACCGCGCTTGTGGCGCACCGGGCCGACACGAACCAGTTGCTCGCCCATATTACGATGTTCGGCGGATTTCTCGCGCTGGCAGCGGCAGGTCCGGGCAGGCTCGCTCTGTTCGGCGGCGCTCCTTCAGGAGCCTTCGCCCTGCTGCCCTGACGAATGGTCTCCGTTGCCCTGTTTTGCCTGCCGATCGCGCAGGTCCATCGCCCGATGGGCGAAGAAGCCGCCGAATATCCCGGCCAGCGCCGCGACCACGGTGATTGCATATACGTTGATCAGCAGGACCAGCACCTCGCCGCCGGGGGAAACCGGGTTGGCCATTGCGGAGGACAACGTCGTCAGCTGGGCCGTAACGAAATAGAAGGCGTCCCAGTAGGTGTGGATATCGCTGCCCTTGATTCCTCCCTCGAGTGCGAAGAGGCCAAGGCTGGCCAGGATGTCGACCGTGATCGTCAACGCAAGCGCCTTGGCGAGCCGGTCTCGAAGATGCACATGCGGCAATGAATGCCCGGTGAGAACCTCGCGGATATCGTTCGCAATCCGTGCAACCACGGTAAGACCCGCCATTCAATCCTCCCTGCCAAAGGCTGTCGAGAACCATGTTCTTCGTGAACTCTCCCGAAATCAAGAGGTTCGATGACTGAAGCCGAGCACGGTTGCTTTCGGGGTCGAGGGTCGGGAACTGGCGTTCAGAATCTGAGAAGTGGAGATTTCTTGCATGGACCGGGCGAATTTCTGCAGCGACATGGTCTGCCGGAATCCGCACATGCGATTGGCGCGCTGACCGTGGAAGATGCCCTAGGTCGATCACGACTGCAGCCAGGCAAATAACCCCGTCAGTCCAGCCCGCGCAGGCGTTCGGATTCCAAGTGATCCAATTGACGCGGATCGTCGTCTACGTGGCTGATCCCTCGTCTGAAGCTTGCGATCCCCTTGCCGAAATCACCCATCATTGCGGATATCTTTCCCCGCCCGAAAAACAGCATGATTAGACAGGCGACGATGGCGAACTGCGGGAGGCTTGGGCTCATGATGTACTCCTGACTTTTGTGTTGTCCGAAGACGCGGCTCCTTCGCACGATCCGAATGTGATCGCGCAGCGCCATGTCCCGACGGGTTGATGGAACGCGAACGGCGCGGCGTAGACGAAACACCCGAAGACGGCGGTAAAGGCGAGATTGGCCGGCCATTCGGGAAAGCCCGAATCCCGCCACTGGACCGCTGCCAGTGCATGACCGAGCAGCAGCGGATTGAAATAGTGATACAGGTAGAGCACGCGGCCAAGATCCAGCCAGAGCAGCGCCCCCATCGACGCCAGCCATGCGGCAAGCAGCATCATGCGCAAGGGATCGCGGCGTCTGCCGAGTGACCAGATGGCCATGACCACGCCGGCAAGCGACACGAGCCACGCCGCGTAATTGGCGACGGTTCCGAGTACCGAATAGCCGTCCGCACCGCTGTCCCAGCGATAGATAATCGCCCCTTTGCCGATCAGCCAGTGCCACGGGTGAGAGCCGTTCGCATCGACATCAGTGATACCTTCGAGGTCGGCCGCGATCGCCGCGCGCTGATCGTTCCAAAGCGCAGCGATGGCGACCGGCGACCATTTGCCGGTTTCGATCGCCGCCCGGTGCGCGGTGGAAAGAAAGGCCGCGTCCTGCCTTCCGGCCGGTGTCGCGGGATCGGGGAGGGCCCGTTCGGTCGCGATCTGCGCTCCGGTCACGAGCGATATGGCAAGGAAGGCTCCGGCCAGACCCGAAGCGGCGCGCCCGGCGAAAAGTCTCCAATGCCGTTCGCGCAATGCTGGCCACAGCAGGAACGGAGCAAACACCACCAGAAGCACGGCGTTGGCGCGCACCAGCGAGGCAAGCATCGCAAACAGGCCGAACAGCATTACCGAATGGATGTGCTTGCCGCGCAACGCGCGCACGGCGCAAATGATTGCGGCCAAAACGAATGCCAACTGGAACGGATCGAGGTGCGCGGCACGGAAGTGTGCGATGAGTGCGGTATCGAGCAACCAGAGCGGGCTCAGCATCATTGCAGCGCTCGTGCTGCCAGTCAGTTCCAGCATCAGAATGAAAAACAGCCCGGCGCACAGCACGCCGAACGAGGCGGGCAGGGCTCGCAGGGCAAAGTAGTCGTAGCCGGGAGGCATCGCCTCGGCCGCGATGGATTTCGGCGCGGCCATGGTGGCCAGGTCTGCCGGGTCGTCCGATCCGGCCAGCCGCTTGCCCGCCGCGATCAGAAGTAATCCGAGCGGCGGATGCGAGGCGAATTGCGCGCGCCCTTCGTGATAGCGGGCGGTTGTCGTCACATAGTAGGCTTCGTCCCAGATCGGCGCCTTCACGTCGCCAAGCCGGACGAACATCAGCACAGCGGCCACTACCATCACTGCCAGGCACGCCGCCGGAGCGGACAGGTGTCCGCCCCGGCCACGCAGACCGGACAGCAGGGCCGGAAACGGCGGAACGGGCGCCGTTTTCACGGATCAGAGCCCGATGACGACAGTGCCGGTATAGCCGCTCGAGACGCTGCCGGAGACGGTCGGCGTCATCTGCGCGAGCTGCGCCGCCGTGTTGTCGTTGAAGATGCCATCGCTCGACAACGAGATGCGCGAATAGTTCGAGATGCTCGAACTGTAGTTCGAATTGCCGTTGTAGACCTCGACGTTCGTCGCCGCCGGCATGGCGAGCTGGGAAATCAGGCTCGAGGTGCGGCCGGTCGATGAAGAGGTCAGGCCATTGCGGAAGACCTCGAAGTGAATGTGCGGCCAGCGGCCCGAATAGCAGCCCGGCCAGACCGTCGTGAACGTCACCTGCCCGTTCGAATCGGTAACCTGCACACCGCGTAGCCAGGTTTCCGTCGTCGCTCCGCTCGAATAAAGCGAATAGAGACCCGCCGCGCTGCAATGCCAGATGTAGACGGCGGCCCCGGAAATGGCGGCGCACGAATTGCTGGCATCGACAACAGTCGCCGTCAGGGTCAGCGGGACTCCCGGAGTCGTCGTGGTCGATGACAGGAAGCTGGAACGGATGTCGCTGCGCACGACACCGCTCGATTGCAGCACGTTCGATGTCGCGCCTGACGACGAATTGGTGCCGTCGGCGGGATAGGGCCCGTTTGTCTCGCTCGCATCGGCGACACAGCTGCCGACCGATGAAGACGAGGATGAGGAACTCGACGAAGAGGACGAGGAGCTCGACGAGGACGACGAACTGGATGAAGTCGATGACGACGAAGACGAGGACGAGCTGGTACCGGAGCCGCTGCCCGACGAACTGCTGTCATCGCCGCCGCAAGACGCGAGGAACGCAGCCGTGCCAGCCGCGCCGAACAGGCCGAGCGCGCGGCGGCGGCCCATTACCTTCAGATCGTGATCGAGGCCGAGATCCTCTTCGGACGGCGTGTCCTCTTTTACATTGGGGAACCTGTCCATATGCAACTCCAGTTTCGAAGCGCGGGGCATGTCCCGCACCTTTCGCTGGCCTTTTCTCGCTCACCCTCGTTGCGTGCGAATTGCCGACAGATTTCAGAATGTTTCGCATGGCGCCCGGCCATATCATCGTCAGGTATTCGTCACCGATGCCATGAACACATAGCCTTCGTTGCGCACCGTGCGGATCAGGTTGGCGCTGGCATCGTCGGCATCGGCCAGCTTGCGGCGCAGGCGTGAAAGCTGGACGTCGATTGCGCGGTCGAAGCTGTCGCTCTCGCTGCCGCGCGACCAGTCGAGAAGCTGATCGCGCGTAAGGACGCGCTGGGGATGTTCCGCGAACGCCCTGAGCAGACGGAATTCGCCGTCGGTCAGGTTCACCAGTTGCGCGTTCGGATCGAACAGCAGCCGCAGGTTGAGGTCCATGCGCCAGTTCGCGAAGGCCAGGCATTCGGACGATGTCACTTCACCGTCCGCCGGGATCGTTTTCGCCGTGGCGGGATCTTGCCCGCTCTCACCCGGCGGCACGGCGCGGCGGCGCAGAACCGTCCTGATCCGGGCCAGCAGCTCACGCGGATTGCAGGGCTTGGCGAGGTAGTCGTCCGCGCCCATTTCGAGGCCGACGATCCGGTCGATATCGCTGCCGACCGCGCTCAGCATGATAACGGGAGGTGCATCCGGCCCAAGTGAGCGCAAGGCCGACAGACCGTCTTCCCTTGGCATCATCACGTCCAGCACGATCAGGTCGAAATTCTGGTCGGCCAGCGCCGCGCGCATGCCATCGGCATCGGCGGCGGCGTGCGTGACAAATCCGTGCTTGTCGAGGAACTCGCCGATGAGGGTGCGGATACCCTTGTCGTCATCGACGATCAGGATGCGCGTTTCGAGGTCCATGAAGTGGGTTCTGGCTGTCATCGCCAGCTTTTTCCAGAGCAATCTTGCCTCCACATTTCCGATGGTTCGTTCAGGGCGGGAAACGAAGCCCGGCTGCAACATTCCTGAAATGCGGGCGAAATCGGGGGGCAAAACGCAGCTTCGAAAACACCGGGCATGACGAAAGCCCGTTCCCTCTCCAGAATCGCGTCCGCACTGGCCGCCGCCGCTCTTGGCGGTGCGTTCGCTGGCGCATCGGGAGTGGCGCAGGCCCAGGTCTATGAGATCGACGCGCACGGGCGGATCCTCGTGCGTGACGATGCCGGGGAGGTAAACTGGTCCAGTCCCGAAACGCGACCCCGGGCCGACCAGACCTCCCCGGATTTGCCCCCCGCCGCCGTGACCGTGCTTGACGGTTCAGCTTCGCCCCCGGCTTACCGCAAGTCCGTGGCCACGGCGGCGGCCCTTGCCGGGATCAGCCCCGCGCTGCTCGAAGCGGTCGTCTGGCAGGAAAGCCGCTGGCGACCGGGCGCGGTGTCGCCGGTTGGCGCGATCGGCCTTGGCCAGCTCATGCCGGGTACGGCGCGCCAGCTAGGCGTCGATCCGCGCGATCCGGAGCAGAACCTGATCGGAGCAGCACGTTATCTTCGCGAGCAGCTTAACCGGTTCGATCACAACATCGAACTGGCGCTTGCCGCCTACAATGCAGGGCCGGGCCGCGTCCAGTGCGCCCGCGCCGTGCCCGCCATCCGCGAAACGCGCGACTATGTCGCGGCCATTACCGGACGCCTAGCCGCCCGGACCCTGACGAACTGAACGAGAGGAGCCCACGCTCATGAAAAAGCCTGTTTCATCGCTGACCGCCGCCATCATGCTCGCCGCTCCCGGCATGGCCCATGCGCAGGGCGCGGGTGGACCGGCGGGCTCCGGCCCGATCGTCTCCGCGCTTGGCTGGCTTCAGGCGACCCTGCTCGGGCAGGTGGCGACGACAGTGGCGGTCATCGCAGTGGCCATGGTCGGCTTCATGATGCTCACCGGCAGACTCAACTGGCGCTTTGGCGCGACCGTGATCGTCGGCTGCTTCATCCTGTTCGGGTCCGCCGCGATTGTCGGCGGCATCCAGTCCACCGCCGCCATCGCGGGCTGACCGGGCATGAGCGCGCTCGGCCAGACTCCGGTTTTCAGGGCGCTGACGCGGCCGCAGATGTTCGGCGGCGTCACCTTCAGCTTCTTCGTCATCAACATGGCGGTGACGACCGAGGCGTTCCTGATGACGCGCAGCTTTCTGGCCCTGCCGCTTGCCCTTGCTGTCCACGCGGCGGGCTACCTGGCCTGCCTGCGCGAGCCGCGCGTGTTCGACCTGTGGCTGACCAAGGTGAGCCGCTGTCCCCGCGTCAGGAACTGGCGGCGCTGGGGCTGCAATTCCTACGCCCCATGACGAAAGGCGCGACGATGACCAGATGGAAGGGCCCTGCCGCATGGATCGGGCGCGAGGCGCGCGCCGGCGATAGGCTGCCCTATTCGCACAGCCTGGACAGGCACACGATCGCGCTGCGCAGCGGCGGCGCGATGCAGGTCCTGCGCATCGCTGGCCTGCCGTTCGAGACCGAGGAAAGCAGCCAGCTCGATCATATGCTGGCAGTGCGCGAGACCATGCTGCGCAGCGTGCTCGATGCGCGTTTCGTCCTCTATCATCACGTCATCCGCCGCCGTGTGCGCGTGGAGCTTGACGCGGAATTTCCCGAACCGTTCAGCGCCGCGCTTGACCATGCGCGGACGCGCGATCTTTCGGTGACTCCGCTTTTCGTCAACGAACAGTTCCTGACCCTGGTGCGGCGCCCGGCGCGCGGCAAGGCGCGCCTGCTGGAGCGGTTGTCGCGGCGAGGGCAGGGCCATGAGCCGGGCAGTCAGGAATTGCGGGAACTGGAGGCAGCAGGCACGGCGCTCGTCGCCGCACTCGAACCCTATGGCGCGCGGCTGCTCGAAACCGACGCGGATCGCAGCGAACAGCTCGAACTGCTGTCCGCGCTCTATAACGGAGAGTGGCGGCAAGTCGCACCTCCGCCCAAGGGAACCGATCTGGGCCATCACTTGCCCTATTGCCGGGTTTCCTTCGGAGTCGAGGCAATCGACACGCGCCAACCAGGCAACCGGAGCTTTTCGGCAATTCTCGGGATCAAGGAATATCCGGACGCGACGCGCGCCGGGATGATCGACAACCTGCTACGCCTTCCGCACGAACTGGTCCTCACCGAGAGCTTCGCCCCCGCCGACCGGCAGGGCGCGCGCGAGCGCATTGATCTGGCGATCCGCAGGCTGCGCTCCGCCGACGAGGAAGCCGTGGCAGAGCGCGGACAGATGATGGCGGCGCGCGATGCGCTCGGAACGGGCGAGAACGGTTTTGGCGATCATCACCTGTCGGTCATGGTGCGCGCCGACAGCCTTGCCGCACTCGACAAGGCGACTGCCGCCGCATCGAGCGCGCTTTCGGACATCGGCACGATCGCCGTGCGCGAGGACGTCAATCTCGAACCGGCATTCTGGGCGCAGTTTCCCGGCAACGAGGCCTATGCCGTCCGGCGCGCCCTGATCTCCACCGGCAATGCGGCGGGATTCCTGTCGCTGCATGGCTTCCCCATCGGCCGGGCGCAGGGCAATCATTGGGGCCAGGCCGTCTCGATGTTCGAAACGACCAGCGCGACTCCCTACTTCTTCAATTTCCATCAGGGCGATCTCGGCAACTTCACGGTCATCGGGCCGTCCGGTTCGGGCAAGACGGTGGTGCTCAACTACCTTGCGGCGCAGGCTCAGAAATTCGCTCCGAGGACGATCCTGTTCGACAAGGATCGCGGTGCGGAAATCTTCCTGCGGGCGATGGGCGCGCACTATACCCGGCTGGTGCCGGGGGAGCCGAGCGGGTTCAACCCGCTGGCGCTTCCCGACAGCGCGGCATCACGCGCATTTCTGCGCGGTTTTCTTGCGCGCCTGCTCGCCGTCACCGAGGCGTCCGAGGAAGCGACCATCGCCGATGCGGTCGATGCGGTCTACGAGCAGGACGCTTCCTTTCGCCGCCTGCGCTACCTCGCCGAACTGCTGGCTGGAGGCAGGCGGCCCGAGCCCGGCGATCTGGCCACGCGCCTCAAGCCCTGGATCAACGACGGGCCGGCGGCCTGGCTGTTCGACAACGCCGAGGACCGCCTCGACCTTTCGCAACGCGTGATCGGCTGTGACATGACCGCGCTGCTCGAAGATCCGGCGCTGCGCACGCCGGCCCTGATGTACCTGTTCCACCGCATCGACGAGCGGCTGGACGGCGAGCCGACGATGATCCTGATCGACGAGGGCTGGAAGGCGCTCGACGACGAGGTGTTCGCAGCGCGCATCCGCGACTGGCTCAAGACCCTGCGCAAGCGCAACGCAATGGTCGGCTTTGCCACCCAGTCCGCGCGCGACGCGCTCGACAGCCGCATTTCGAGCGCGATCGTCGAACAGACCGCGACGATGATCTTCACGCCCAACTCGCGGGCGAGGGCGGAAGACTATTGCGACGGCTTCGGCCTGACCGCGCACGAACTGGCGCTGATACGGGCCCTGCCAGCGAACAGCCGCTGCTTCCTCGTTCGCCACGCCAACGATTCGATGGTCCTGCGGCTCGATCTTTCGGGAATGCCCGAATTCCTGACCGTGCTGTCCGGCCGCGAGGTAAATGTCCGGCGACTCGACGCGATCCGTGCCGAACTTGGCGACGATCCGGCCAGCTGGCTGCCTGTCCTCACCGGAACGCCATGGCCCGGATTCGATCTGGAAGACGCCGGCTATTTCGCACTGGAGGCAGCGGAATGATCTGCCCTTCGCTTTCCAGCCCCGGCCAGCCCGCCATCGCCCAGGCCCTGCGCGCGGTCGACTGCATGGCTGCGGAGACGACGCAGGTCGCGTTCGGGCGACTGTTCGGCGGCGAAGGTGCGATGACTGCCGCTCTGACCATTGGCCTGACGATCTATGTCGCGCTGTTCGCGGTCGGTCTGCTGACCGGGCGTGCCTCGCTCAATCTGTCGGCGGTGACGCCGCGCATGATGGGGCTTGGTCTTGCTCTCACCTTCGCGACGAGCTGGGTCGCCTATTCTTCGGTGATCTGGAACCTGCTGTCGGCCGGGCCGGACTGGATTGCGGCGGTGCTGCTCGACGTAAAGGGATCGGCCAGCCACGCATTCGCCGCCCGCCTCGACGTGTTGTTCGCGGCGGTCGCCGATGCGGCGGAACAGGCGCGGCAGGCGGCGGGCGACAAGGAGTCCATGCCAGCGGACCTGCTTTCCTATGCGGCCTTGCTGCTGCTGCTCGGCACGGTCGGCGTGCTCGTCACCAGCCGTATCGCGCTCGCCGCACTGCTTGCAATCGGGCCGGTCTTTCTCATGCTGTCGCTGTTCACAGGAACGCGCGGCCTGTTCGAAGGCTGGGTGAAGGCAGCGGTCATGTTCGCGCTGGTGCCACTGTTCACCGTGCTGATCGGCGCTGCGTCCGTCGGCATGCTGACGCCGGTGATCGCAGGACTTGCGGGAGGAGACGTCTCGCTCGACCAGGCCGCCAGCGTTTTCGTCGCCGCAGCAGTGCATTGCGCGTTGATGGTACTGGTGCTGCGGCTGGTCGCGACGATGACGAGCGGCTGGACCATGCGCCAGGGCACCGCCAGCTCCGTATCGCGTCATGCACCCGGCCCGGTCCCGGCTTCGCCGCCTGCCGCCGCCACCTCGCCCGGAAATGGGTCAGGCGGGAACGGCGCATCCGCCTCGCAATACGACGACCGCGTCCGCACCGTGGTCGCGGCCAGCGCCCGGTCCGCATCGCAACCCAACGAAGATCAGGGTGAGCGGACACGAATCGTGCGCCTGCCCGGCGCGACCGTTACCAGCCTCGCGCCGCAAGTGGCTGCCTCAGGCGGCTCGGCCACGGTCCGCGCCGACAGCATCGGGCGCGCTCTGCGTCGCGCGCCGTCCGCCCAGTCGATCCCGGAGATCTCCTCATGATGCAGCTTCCCTGCCGTCTGGCTTTACCCGCTCTCGCCTTCGCTGCGCTCTGCGCCACGCCCGCCCGAGCGCAGGACAGCCGGGTCGTCGAACGCGAATATGTCGAGAACGAGGTCATCCCCTTCACCGGACATGCCGGATACCAGTCGACGATTCGGTTCGGCGAAGGCGAGCGGATCGAGAACATCGCGGTGGGCGAAAGCGGGGCCTGGCAGGTGACGCCCAACCGGCGTGCCAATCTGCTGTTCCTCAAGCCTGCGAGCGCGAATGTGCCTGCCACCAACATGACCGTCGTGACCGACCGGCGAACCTACCTGTTCCAGCTTGCCGCGAGTGCCAGCACAAGGCCGGTGTTCCTGATGCAGTTCACCTATTCCGGGGAGGACGAGCCGGAACCTGTCACCCAGCCGGTTGCCGGGCCGGCGATGCAGCAGGCCGTCATGCGCGAGGAAGTCCCGCTGGAAGGGCTGAACTTCGCATGGTCGATGAAGGGCAAGAGCACGCTGCTTCCGGAACGGGTCTTCGACGATGGTTCCTCGGTCTATCTCTCATGGACGCAAGGCCGCACCTTGCCCGCGGTCCTCGCCATCGGACCCGACGGCAAGACCGAGGGGCCAGTCAACTATTCCGCCAAGGGACAGTTCCTCGTCATCGAAGGTTTCCATGACCGGCTGATCCTGCGCTCCGGCAAGGACAGCGCCGTGCTTTCGACCCGGCGCGTTGCACCCGATCAGGCCACCTTGGCCGCAAGCAGCGAGTAAGCGCAATGGGCAATCTGGCACTCGAAAAGTTCCCCCCGCTCGATGAAGATCCACGCCAGTCGTTCGATGCCGATGTGCTCGACGCGGCGGCAAGCAATGGCTTTCCAGTGGTGGCGGGCAGCGCGCGCGGGAAGGACCGCGCCGGGCTTCTGCTCGGCGCGGCGATTGCCGTGGCGCTGGGTGCATTGACCTTCACCGGCCTGTCGGGCGGCAAGCAGGATGCAGTCACAGAGTCCGAGCAACAGGTCGAACCCGGTCCGCTTCCCGCTGTCGAGAAACCGGCTGAAGCCGAGCCTGCCGCGCCGGTGTCCGCGCAACCTGTGGCCATTCCTCCAGTGCTGCCCGCGCAGCAAGCGATCCTCGCCAAGCCGCCGCAGGAAATCGCGGCGATGAAGCCTGCGGTCTCCCCGGTCATGGTCTACGACACGTCGGCTTCCGCCGATGGGCCGTCGGAGCGGATCGCACCGGGAGGCGATGGCGCTGCCAAGGCGAACCCGGCTGCCGGGCTCAGCGAGAACGAGGCATTCGGCTCGCGCGTCTCCGGCATTGGCGTCGACATGGCCAGCGCCACGCCGATGGCCGATCCTGCCAACACGGTGACGCAAGGCACGATGATCCCCGCGATCCTCGAAACCGCGATCGATACCGACATGCCGGGCTATGTGCGCGCGGTGGTAAGCGCGGACGTGCGCAGCTTTGATGGTTCTCGCGTGCTGGTGCCGCGTTCGTCTCGCCTGATCGGGCAATACAAGAGCGGCCTTCAGGCTGGCCAGACCCGCGCCTATGTGATCTGGACGCGGTTGATCCGGCCCGATGGCGCGTCGGTCGCGCTGGCTTCTCCGGCGGTCGAGTATTCCGGCGAATCCGGGCTGTCGGGCGAAGTGAACAGTCACTTCTTCAAGCGTTTCGGCGCGGCAGGCCTGCTTTCGGTGATTGGCGGCCTCGGGGCGCTCGCCAGCGGCGGCGCCTCGATCCTTATCGCCAGCAGCTCGTCGAGCGCCGCCTCTGTAGCGGCGCAGGACGGAGGCAAGATCCCGCCGACCGTGCGAGTGCCGCAAGGACAGCCGGTCCGCGTCTTCACCGCGCGCGACCTCGATTTCTCGACGGTCGCGCAATGACTCTGGCTCTGGCCCGCGACGAGGCAGATACTCGGCAAGCGGACGTGTTCCTGCACGCCTATCTCGAGCCGTTTTTGCCTTTTCTTTCGCGACCGGACGTGACGGAACTGATCGTCAACAAGCCCGGCGAGGTCTGGCTGGAGCAGGCAGGCAGTCCGGCGATGGAACGGGCCGATGTGCCCCAGGTCGATGACCGGCTGGTGCGGCGGCTGGCCGAACAGGTCGCCCGGATCACTAATCAGGCGATCAGCCGGGAGATGCCGCTGCTCGCCGCGACCCTGCCGGGCGGCGAACGCCTGCAGGTGGTCGCGCCGACCGCCACGCGCGGCCACTGGGCGCTGGCGATCAGGCGGCACCGCATGGTCGATCTGCCGATTTCGGCCTGGCGGCCGCGCTTCGATCAGATCGGTGCAGGGCAGGAGTGCCTGCCAGCGATCGACCGAGAGGCGGACCCCATCGGCTGGCTGGTCGAACAGGTACGGCGCAGGCGGACGGTGCTGATCGCGGGCGGAACGTCGAGCGGCAAGACCACGTTTCTCAATTCGCTGCTCGCCGAGATCGATCCGGGCGAACGGGTCATCCTCGTCGAGGACACGCCCGAAATCCGCCTGCCGACCCCCTGCTCGCTCGGCCTCGTTGCCGTCAGCGATGCGCTGGGCGAGGCCCGCGTCGATACCGACGACCTGCTGCGTGCCAGCCTGCGGTTGCGGCCGGATCGTATCGTGCTGGGCGAACTGCGCGGGCGCGAGGCCGTCACTTTCCTGCGCGCGATCAATACCGGCCATCCCGGCTCGCTCTCGACGATTCACGCCAACACTGCCTCGGGCGCGCTGGAACAACTGGCGCTGATGACGATGCAGGCTGGCCTCGGCCTGTCGCGCAGCGAGACGCTGGCATATGCGCGCTCTGTTATCGAGATAGTCGTGCAGCTTGGGCGCGCTTGCGGTCGGCGGCAGGTGCTCGACATCAGCGAGACGGCGGACCTCGATTTGGCAATCGACTAGTCAGGAGGCTTTTGCCAAATTCCGGCCATGACGAAGCGCATTTCCATCCATCCGCTCGGTCTGCCTCTGGGCTGGCAATTGTTCGGCATCATCATCGGCGCGCTGGTTGTGGCGCAGCTCGTGACCTTGCTGCTCACCATCCTGCTGCCACCCGCGGCACCGCAGACATGGGACCTGAAAACCGTCGCGGCGAGCCTGCTCGGGCGCGAGGACGACCCGAAGCTCGAACGCAAGATGCTGAGCGGCCCTCCGGACATCGCGGGAGGCGGCTGGCTGGTTTCCGAAAGTTCGCGCGAAGCCCTCGCCAGACAGCTTGGCCAGCCGACTGGGAATGTGGTCCTCGCTTTCTACACGCAGCTACCTGTCGGCGGTGTTAGCATGCCTGCCGATCAGCCGAGGCGTCCACTCGAACTTTCGGGACTCGATGCCGGTGAGGGATGGCTGAAGTCCGTGCTGGTGCCATCCGCTGCAGCGCAAGCCGCACCCCGTATTCCGCCGCCCGGAGGACCACCCGGCGGCGCTCCTGGCGGAATCCCTGGCGGAGGATTTCCGGGAGGCGGTGTGCCGGGCGGAGGAATGCCCGGCGGCGGTATTCCGGGTGGCGGATTTCCCGGCGGAGCCCCGCCAGCAGGCCCCTCGCACGCTGGCGGCATGCCCGGCGGCGGCCCGCCGTCGGGACCGCCCTCCGGCGCGACCGGTCCCGGTTCTTCCGCGCCTTCCGCCCCGCCGCAGGGTGCTGTCGCGGCACCGCATGCGCCGGGCGCGCCGCAGACAGCGGCCCCAGCGCCACCGTCTGCCGCGCGGTCGGCACCGGGTGGACCGCCCATGCAAGGACCTGCCGGACCTTTGCAGGGCACGCCGGCGGGATTGCCCCAGACGCTGCCCGGTGGAGCGCTTACGCCGTCCGGCGCACAGGCGCGCGGCCAGTTGAGCACAGGACCTCAAGGTGCGCGAGCGACAGCGCAGAACGATTTGCGTGTCGCCCAATCCGTCAAGACGCCGGAAACATCCGCTTCACCGACGACGACTACGGCTGTCGCCAGCGACGCCACATCCCGACAGGGCAATCAGACCGGTTCCGGGCAGGCAGCCGCCGCCACGCCGTCCACCGCCAAAGGGGCCGCTGTGACAATCCCCTTCCGGCAGCAGCGGACCTTCCTTTCGTTCACGACGCCTCCCTTCATCGAAGGCGACTTCATCGCGGCCATGAGGCTGGACGACGGCAACTGGGTCGCCGTCGCGCCGCGCGCAGAGCCGTTTCCCAACCAGTGGCAGACGCGGGTGCTGCTGTGGTTCGTGCTGTCGTTGTTGCTGGTCGGTCCGTTCATCTGGTTCTTTGCGCGCCGCATTGTCCAGCCGCTCGAACAATTCGCCGGGACGGCCGAGACCCTCGGACGCAACCCCGGCGCAAGCGTCGTCCCGCTCGCCGGTCCGGCCGAAATCGGCCGGGCGGCCCGGGCCTTCAACCAGATGCAAAGTCGCCTGCGCGCCTTTGTCGATGATCGCACGATGATGGTCGGCGCGATCAGCCACGATCTGCGCACGCCGCTCACCCGCATGCGCTTTCGCCTCGAAGACGTTCCCGACAGCCAGCGTGACGGGCTGCTCGGCGAAGTCGAGGAGATGGAAGAAATGATCACGCAGGTGATCGGCTTCATCCGCGACGTTTCCGCGGCGGGACCGCGCGAGACGGTCGATCTTGCAACGCTCGTCGAAGAGACGGTGCGCGATGCCCGCGTCGTCGGGGCCGAGATCGAGATCAACCGACTGGAAGACGCCGTGATCGATGGCGACTTCGCCAGCCTTCGACGCGTTCTGGCCAACCTGCTCGACAATGCCATGAAATATGGCTCGCACGTCCGGGTTCATGTCTCGCGCAAGGGCGGAGAAGCGTCTGCAACCGTGATCGACGATGGGCCCGGCATCACGAAGGAGGAAATGGAGCAGGTCTTCGATCCGTTCTACCGGTGCGAGGAGGCGCGCGCGTCCGGCAAGCCCGGAAGCGGGCTTGGCCTTTCCGTTTGCCGCTCGATCGCTCGCGCCCATGGCGGCGATGTCGTGCTTTCCAACACCGACGAAGGCTTCAAGGCGACACTGACGCTACCGGTTGCCTATGACGCTCCGCTGGGCAGGGCAGCGTGACAAGCGTCAGATGGTTGATAGCGGCCCTGTTCCTGGTTCCTGCCTTGTGTTCGGCGAGCGCGAATGCGCAGGAGACTTCGCAGGTCGCGCAGACCGCGCGGGCCGATAGCGTCGAAGCCGCCGCCTCCGACGCAAACGACACGGCCGGTCCGGTCGTTTGGGTGGCAGGCGTCTCGACGGGGCTGTACGACCGCGATGGCGGACCGCAGAGCCCTTACGTCACTGCGTCGATCACCGCCTACCGCGGCACGGCCTATGAGCGAGCTGCCTTCACCGTCTATGGCAGCACGCTCGAACAGCCCGATGCCGCGCTTCCTTCCACCTACTATCTCGGCTCGGTCGGGGTGGGCGGCAATTTCGACGGCTGGCTGGTCGACGCCTACGCCAGCTTCGGCCATCAGGCTTATGGCCTCGTGGAAACGCCGGTTGGCCGGCAAAGGCCGACTGGCTCACAAGGGTCAGGCTACTTCGCTGCCGGCCTTCGCGTGGGCCGGTTGCTGCGTCCGGCTCCGCGATTATTCGTGACCCCGACGATCGAACTGCAATACGCGCGGACCAGGTCGCTGCACCACTGGTTCGCGGATGGCCAGCCATCTGATTTCGAGGTTCCTGAGCGGGCTCTGACCGGAAATCTGGCTTTGCGTCTGGACCGGGCGATCGGTGCAAGGAACCAGCACTTCATCGGTGTTTCTTTCGCGCACTACGAAAGCGACAATGGCCTCACCGCACTGGCTCTCGACCCCGAAAACCCAGACATCGTGAAGGCGGTCAAGACAGCAGACAGCTGGCAACAGGCGAGCGTCAATGGCACCTTCGGCCTCACCAGTTCCTTGTGGCTCGACCTTTCGGCGGCGCGCACTTTCGGGTCAGTGAGCGGGGACAGCACGTCGGTTTCCGCAAGCCTGCGGCTCAGGTTCTGACCGAACGACATGGAGTTGCGGATTACGACTCGTCATATTTCTACCGGTACGAAATTCGACTCAGTGATGGCTGTGGCGGTTCACCGAGAGCGCGAAACGCACGGGCCAATTCGCTCGTCGATATGCCGCTGCCACGGCTCCCGGATTCCCTGTCATTTGCCGGGCAACGGCGATTGGGGCCCGGAGAGCGGATGCTCCACCAGCAGCTTGCGATGCGCAGAAAACCCGGTCGTGAACACATGGACGCCCGGTGCTTTCTCCCGGTATACAGGCAGGTATCGTTCTCCAGAATTCAGGCGCGAAATGATCGATAAGGTCTCATGATCCGAAAGCACGCGACCACTCCGTTCGAAGGCCAGAAGCCCGGCACTTCGGGCCTGCGCAAGAAGGTCCGCGTTTTCCAGCAGGAGAACTATGTCGAGAACTTCATCCAGAGCGTGTTCGACGTAGTCGAGCGCCAAGCCGGCGCAACACTGGTCGTCGGTGGCGACGGGCGGTTCCACAACCGTGTCGTCATCCAGCAGGCAATCCGGATGGCCGCGGCAAACGGGTATGGCCGTGTGCTGGTCGGGCGCGGCGGCATTCTTTCCACCCCTGCTGCCAGCCACGTCATCCGCAAATATGGAGCCAGCGGCGGGCTCATCCTGTCCGCCAGCCACAATCCGGGCGGGCCCGAGGAAGATTTCGGGATCAAATACAACATCGCCAACGGCGGCCCTGCGCCTGAGAAGGTCACAGATGCGATCCATGCCCGCACATTGGCGATCGACCATTGGCTGGACGTCGATGCGCCGGATATCGACCTCGAAGCGCTGGGAACGGTCTCGGTGGGTGGGATGACGGTCGAAGTCATCGATCCCGTCGCCGACTATGCCGAGTTGATGGAACAACTCTTCGATTTTCCGGCGATCAGAAAGGCGGCGGCAGACGGGCTGACCATGGCTTTCGACGCGATGAGCGCGGTGACAGGGCCCTATGCGGTGGAGATACTCGAACACCGTCTCGGCTTTCGGCAAGGCACGGTGCGTAATGCGATCCCGCTGGAGGATTTCGGAGGACACCATCCGGACCCCAATCTGGTCCACGCGAGAGACCTCTACGACCTGATGATGGATCCCGCGAAGGCGCCCGATTTCGGCGCCGCGTCGGATGGCGACGGTGACCGGAACCTCATCATCGGCAAGGGGCGCTTCATCACCCCATCGGATAGCCTCGCGATGCTGGCCGCGAACGCGCACCTTGCACCGGGCTATGCAGACGGCCTCAAGGGCATTGCCCGCTCCATGCCGACGAGCGCCGCCGCCGATCGCGTTGCCGAAGCTCTGGGCATTCCCGCCTACGAAACGCCCACCGGCTGGAAATTCTTCGGCAACCTTCTCGATGCCGGAATGGCCACGATCTGCGGCGAAGAAAGTGCTGGCACCGGCAGCGATCATGTGCGCGAGAAGGACGGCTTGTGGGCGGTGCTGCTGTGGCTCAACATTCTCGCTGCAACGGGAAAGAGCGTTGATACCCTGGCGCGCGAGCACTGGGCTCGCTTCGGTCGCAACTACTATGCCCGGCACGACTACGAAGCGGTCGATTCCGGGAAGGCAAACGCGCTGATGGCAGAACTCGAAGCCAGCCTCGCTTCGCTGCCGGGCAGAGCATTCGGCGGACTGACAGTCGAAGCGGCAGACAGCTTTGCCTATTGCGACCCGGTCGATGCTTCGGTGAGCGAAAACCAGGGCATCCGCGTGATGTTCGAGGGAGGCAGCCGCGTGGTTTTCCGTCTTTCGGGCACTGGCACCGAAGGAGCGACGCTGCGCGTCTACCTCGAACGATATGAACCTGCTGGCGGCAACCTTGACGCGCCGACTCCGGCGATGCTGGCCGACATCATCGCCGCTGCCGAGGAAATCGCCGGGATCAAGAGGCACACAGGTCGCAGTGCTCCTGATGTCGTGACGTAAAACTAGGTCCGCAAAATGAGCGCGCCATAGGCTGGCAGAGAGTTAGGGGCTGCGCCGTTCATCGCAAGGATGACTGCGCTCCCTGCTATGCTCGCGTCAGGTTTGATCTCTTCCTTTCCGAGATTGAACAGGCACCTCAAACGCTCGCCGGCTGCGACCCGGTCGAAGGACAGGAGCGAGCCTGCTGCAACGCAGTTTTCGAACGATCCATGCCGCAGCGCAGCGGAGCGGTTGCGTATGTCGAGAAGCTGGCGCGTGACGTGCAGGAGCGACCCGTCGTCGACCTCCTGCTGCGCGACGGCCCGAGCCAGATTCGCTGGCGAAAGAGGCAACCACGGCTCGCCTGTTGTGAAGCCTCCTTTCGGCTCGTTGCGCCACGGCAGCGGCGTGCGCGCACCGTCGCGGGACAGGGTCAGCGGCCAGTTAGCGATGGCTTCGGGATCCTTGAGCATTTCGAAGGGTATCTCGTCCTGTTCGAGGCCGAGTTCCTCGCCCTGATAGATGATGATATTGCCGCGCAGCGCGCACAGCAGCGCCATCTTCATCCGCGCGAATGCCTGCCTGTCTTCGGGTGCGCACCAGCGGGACACGGCGCGCGGGGCATCGTGATTTTCGAAAGCCCAGCTGGGCCAACCGTCCTCGCTCTCCCAGGTGTCGAGAACTTGCGCTGCGAAGCTAGCCGTGAGTTCGGGTGCATAGAGGAAGTCGAACCCGTAGGCGCTGTTGAGCCTCACCTCGCCCGAGGTATAGGCTTTGCGTTCGAATTCCGCGTTGTCTCCACCGATTTCCGCCACGCTGTGGATGGCGCCGAATTCATTGCACACCGCTCGCAGCCGTTCGATGAATCCGATCATGTCGGGGTGGGACTGGCTGTATTTCTTGATCTGGAAATCGAAAGGCCGTGTCCGAACCTTGCCGGTATCGGGGGCTGGCGGATTGTCGCGCAGCATCGGGTCGTGCATCGCGTGATTGAGTGCGTCGAGCCGGAACCCGTCGACGTCGCGCTTCAGCCAGAACCGCGCCACGTCCAGCACCGCATCCTGGACCGCGCGATTGTGCAGGTTCAGTTGCGGCTGCTCCTTGAGAAATGTGTGCATGTAGTACTGACGGCGACGTGCATCCCAGGTCCAGGCGGGGCCGCCGAACACGGATTGCCAGTTGCAGGGCGGGGTGCCGTCAGGGTTCGGATCTGCCCAGACATACCAGTCGGCTTTCGGATTTTCCCGCGATGAACGGCTTTCCGTAAACCACGGGTGCAGGTCGGACGTATGCGCGTAGATCTGGTCGACGATGACCTTGATGCCGAGGTCATGGGCGCGGGCGATCAGGGCGTCGAAATCGGCGAGGGTGCCGAAAGTCGGATCGACGTCGCAGTAGTCGGAAACATCGTACCCGAAATCACGCATCGGCGAGGTGTAGAAGGGGGAGATCCAGATCGCATCCACACCCAGTGCCGCGACGTGATCCAGACGACTCGCAATCCCCTTCAGATCGCCGACGCCGTCGCCATCGCTGTCCTGAAAGCTGCGCGGGTAGATCTGGTACACGGCGGCACCATGCCACCAGGGAAACTCGCCTCGATCCTTCGCCTTGCTCATAGACCTTGCCGCCCTCGGAATTTCTGTCTGAACAGGATGCGCGAAGGCCAATCCGGACCCAAGCGATTTTTTTGCGATGCACAATGGATATTGCCGAAACCGGGAACTGTGTCATAGCCGGGCAAGCGGCCATGCGATGGCGTGGTTCAGTGTCGCACGTTTCAGGGAAAATGTTCGGTTTGTCCGCACTTTCCCATACGAGGCGGCGGACGGGAGATGTTGACTGGGTTTGATCACCGACCGGGCCTGCAGGGGCTCGGCCAATGGCAAGTTGAAACGGAGTTGCCCGGTGCTGAAAACTGAGACTCGCGATATTGCAGAACTCGATGCACTCATCATCGACATTCTTCGCCATCGTGTCGGCAAGGATGAACTCGCCGCCAGCAAGTACGATTGGTACACCGCCGCTATCCTGGCCTTGCGCGACGCGATCATCGACAGGTGGATGGAATCGACGCGCAAGACCTACGCGGAAGGTGGCAAGCGGGTCTATTATCTGAGCCTCGAATTCCTCATCGGAAGGCTGCTGCGCGATGCCCTGAGCAACATGGGAATGACCCGCGAAATGGAACATGCCTTGCGCAAGCACGGCATCGACCTTTCCGAGCTGGAGGAGCTGGAGCCAGACGCCGCACTCGGCAACGGCGGACTTGGGCGTCTGGCGGCCTGTTTCATGGAAAGCCTCGCGTCGCTGGACATCCCGGCCTACGGCTACGGAATCCGCTATGTGAACGGCATGTTCCGCCAGCGCATCGACGAGGGCTGGCAGGTCGAACTGCCTGAAACCTGGCTGGCCCACGGCAACCCGTGGGAGTTCGAACGGCGCGAGAGCGCCTACCGCATCGGCTTCGGCGGCGAGGTCATTGCCGAGGGCGACGGCGTCATCTGGAAGCCGGCGGAGGGAGTCGAGGCCGTGGCCGTCGATACGCCGGTTGTGGGTTGGCGGGGCAAGCGCGTGAATACGCTGCGTCTGTGGACGGCGAACGCGCTCGATCCGCTAAAGCTCGATGCGTTCAACGCTGGCGATTACGCCGGTGCAATGGCCGAACAGGTGCGGGCCGACAGTCTGGTGCGCGTGCTTTATCCGGCGGACTCCAATGCGGCCGGCCAGGAACTGCGCCTGCGCCAGGAGTATTTCTTCTCCTCCGCCTCGATCCAGGACATCGTGCGCCGGCATGTCCAGTATCACGGCAGCGCCGCATCGTTGCCGGACAAGGCCGCGATCCAGCTCAACGATACGCATCCGGCCATCGCCGTGGCAGAACTCATGCGCCTGCTGGTCGATGAACAGGGTTTCGAGTTCAACGAGGCGTGGGACATCACCCAGAGGACGATAGCCTATACCAACCACACCCTGCTGCCCGAAGCGCTTGAAAGCTGGCACCTGCCGCTGTTCGAGCGGCTGCTGCCAAGGCACATGCAGATCATCTATGCGATCAACAGCCGCGTCCTGCGCGAGGCGCGGCGGGCAGGAATGCCTGACCCGGCTGTCGCCGCGATCTCGCTTATCGACGAATCGGGGGATCGCCGCGTTCGCATGGCAAACCTCGCTTTCGCAGGTGCCCACAGCGTCAACGGTGTGGCCGCGCTGCATACCGAATTGATGAAGAGCACGGTTTTTTCGGACCTGCATCGCCTCTATCCCGACCGCATCAACAACAAGACCAACGGCGTCACGCCGCGCCGCTGGCTGCAACAGTGCAATCCGGGGCTGACCGCGATTATCCGGGACGCAATCGGCGATGCATTCCTCGACGATGCGGAGAAACTGGCGGACCTCGACAAGCTGGCAAGCGACGCGGCTCTGGGTGAACGGATTGCCGAGGTGAAGCGCAGCAACAAGGTTGCCCTGGCGCAGCACCTCAAACAGGTCGTGGGTATCCGGCTCGATCCCGATGCCCTGTTCGATGTCCAGATCAAACGGATTCACGAATACAAGCGCCAGCTTCTCAACCTCGTCGAGACGGTCGCGCTCTATGACCAGATCCGCAGCCATCCCGAACGGGACTGGGTGCCGCGCGTCAAGATTTTCGGCGGCAAGTCGGCGCCGAGCTATCACAATGCCAAGCTCATCATTAAGCTGGCGAATGACATCGCCCGCAGGGTCAATTCCGATCCCTCGGTTGGCGGGCTTTTGAAGGTGGTCTTCGTGCCGAACTACAACGTCAGCTTCGCGGAGCGGATCATCCCGGCAGCGGACCTGTCCGAGCAGATCTCGACGGCGGGCATGGAAGCGTCCGGAACCGGCAACATGAAATTCGCCTTGAACGGTGCGCTTACGATCGGCACGCTCGATGGCGCCAACATCGAGATCATGGAACATGTGGGCCACGAGAATATCGAGATATTCGGCCTCACCGCCGAAGAGGTGAATGACCGGCGGATAGAAGGATATGTGCCGCGCGAGGTGATCGAGGGTTCGCGCGAACTCGCCCAGGCGCTCGAGGCCATCGCGACCGGGGTGTTCTCGCCCGACGACCCGGATCGCTACGCCGATCTCGTGCGCGGCATCTACGATCACGACTGGTTCATGGTCGCGGCCGACTTCGAGAGCTACACGGCCGCACAGCGCCGGATCGACTGCCGCTGGGAAGATCAGGCTGGCTGGCGTGAATGCGCGATAAGGAATATCGCCAATGTCGGCTGGTTCTCTTCCGACAGGACGATTTCGGAATATGCCCGCGACATCTGGAAGGTGATGTGAAGCCATCGGCGCGTGCCATAAAAGCCTTGATAGAAGGCACCCATGCCGATCCATTCTCATTGCTTGGCCCTCACGCCGGGCCAGAAGGAACCTTCGTCCGCGCCCTGCTGCCTGGCGCGGAGAGCGCCGAGGCCTTCAGCCTCAAGGACGGCAAGCTAGGCAAATTGCAGAGGATAGACGCGGCGGGCCTCTTCGAAGGCAAGCTGCGAGGCAAGCCGAAGCCGGTCAAATACCACTGCCGCGCGGGCGAGCACGATTGGTGGGTTACCGATCCCTATAGCTTCGGCCCGGTGCTGGGGCCGCTCGATGACCTGCTGATCGCGGAAGGGAAGCATTACCGCCTGTTCGACAAGCTGGGCGCGCATCTGATCGAGCACGAGGGCGCGAACGGCGTTCATTTCGCTGTCTGGGCGCCGAATGCGCAGCTTGTTTCGGTGGTTGGCGATTTCAACGACTGGGATCACCGCAGGCACCCGATGCGCCAGCGCAAGGACATCGGCGTTTGGGAGATATTCGTCCCCGACATCGGCGCGGGACGAGCCTACAAGTACCGGATCGTCGGCCCTGACGGGAAAGTGCTGCCGCTCAAGGCCGACCCCTATGCCTTCGCGGCAGAACTTCGCCCCAAGACCGCTTCGGTCACCTATCATCCCGTCAAGCAGGACTGGGGCGACGAGGCGCATCGCGACTACTGGGCCAAGGCAGATCCCCGGCGCGAACCTATCTCGATCTACGAGGTTCATCCCGGCTCGTGGCAGCGAAACGAACACGGCTGGTTCCTGACCTGGGACGAGATGGCCGAAAGCCTGATTCCCTATGTGGTCGACATGGGCTTCACGCACATCGAATTCCTGCCCGTTTGCGAACATCCCTACGATCCGAGCTGGGGCTATCAGACCACCGGGCTTTATGCGCCTTCGGCGCGGTTCGGCGACCCGGCAGGCTTTGCGCGGTTCGTGGACGGCGCGCACCGTGCCGGCGTGTCCGTCCTGATCGACTGGGTGCCCGCTCATTTTCCGACCGACGAGCATGGTCTTGCCCGGTTCGATGGAACGGCCCTTTACGAACATGAAGACCCGCGGCTTGGTTTTCACCCGGACTGGAATACCGCGATCTACAATTTCGGGCGGCGCGAGGTTTCGGCTTTCCTCGTCAACAACGCGCTGTTCTGGCCGGAACGCTACCACGTCGACGGTCTGCGCGTCGATGCCGTCGCCTCGATGCTTTACCGCGATTATTCACGCAAGGAAGGCGACTGGATTCCCAACCAGAAGGGCGGGCGCGAAAACTGGGAAGCGGTCGATTTCCTGCGGGCGATGAACAAGGCCGTTTACGGTGCCAATCCGGGTAGCGTCACGATGGCAGAGGAGTCCACGGCCTGGCCCGGAGTCACGCTACCCGCCCACGAGGGCGGCCTGGGCTTCGGCTTCAAGTNTCAAGTGGAACATGGGCTTCATGCATGACACACTGCGCTACATGACGCGGGAGCCGGTTCACCGAAAATGGCACCACAACGACATCACCTTCGGGCTGATGTATGCTTTCAGCGAGAATTTCGTCCTGCCCCTGAGCCATGACGAAGTCGTCCACGGCAAGGGCTCGCTGCTCACCAAGATGAGCGGCGACGACTGGCAGAAATTCGCCAACCTGCGGGCCTACTACGCCTTGATGTGGGGCTATCCCGGAAAAAAGCTGCTGTTCATGGGGCAGGAATTCGCGCAGCGGCGCGAGTGGTCGGAGGAACGGGCGCTCGACTGGGAGCTGCTCGGCTCGCACATGCATGACGGGGTTCGCGCCTTGGTCCGCGATCTCAACAATTTCTACCGTTCGCGCCCTTCGCTCCATGCGCGTGACTGCGAAGGCGAAGGTTTCGAATGGCTGGTGGCCAACGATTCCGGCGCCAGCGTCTTCGCATGGCTGCGCAAGGCACCCGGACAAAAGCCGATTGCTGTCGTGAGCAACATGACGCCTGCGAGCCACCCGCACTACCGGCTGCCGCTGCCGCATGACGGCATATGGCGCGAGGCGATCAACAGCGATGCCGATGTCTACGGCGGCAGTGGCAAGGGCAATCTGGGGAAAGTCGTTGCGGAAGGTGGCGGAGCGAATATCGTGCTTCCGCCGCTGGCAACGATCATGCTCGAGTTCGAAGGGTGATGCCTAGGGAGCTGCCGGAATGAGAGAAAGCTATTCACAGCCGCTCGCCCGCGAGGCGATGGCATATGTTCTGGCTGGAGGTCGCGGCAGCCGCCTCGCCGAATTGACCGACAATCGCGCGAAGCCGGCGGTCTACTTCGGAGGCATGTCGCGCATCATCGACTTTGCGCTGTCGAATGCGATCAATTCGGGCATTCGCCGCATCGGCGTTGCTACCCAGTACAAGGCCCACTCACTGATCCGGCACATGCAGCGGGCGTGGAATTTCATGCGCCCGGAGCGCAACGAAAGCTTCGACATCCTGCCAGCCTCGCAGCGCGTGTCGGAATCGCAATGGTACGAGGGCACGGCCGATGCGGTGTTCCAGAACATCGACATCATTGCAGCCCATGCCCCCAAATACATGGTCATCCTCGCTGGAGATCACATCTACAAGATGGACTACGAATTGATGCTGCAACAGCACGTCAATTCCGGCGCGGACGTTACAGTCGGCTGTCTCGTGGTTCCGCGCCTGGAAGCGACCGGCTTCGGCGTGATGCATGTCGATGCGGACGACACCATCACCGCCTTCGTCGAGAAGCCGAAAGACCCGCCGGGGATTCCCGACCAGCCTGACATGGCGCTCGCCTCGATGGGCATCTACGTGTTCGAGACCCAGTTCCTGTTCGAACAGCTTCGCCGCGATGCAGAGGATCCCAATTCGCGGCGCGACTTTGGCGGCGACGTCATCCCCTATGTCGTCAAGCACGGCAAGGCTGTCGCCCACCGCTTTACCACATCGTGCATCCGCGCGGCCGAGGAAATCGAGGAATACTGGCGCGACGTCGGCACAGTCGACGCCTACTTCGAGGCCAATCTCGATCTCACCGACGTCGTCCCCAAGCTCAACCTCTATGACCGCGACTGGCCGATCTGGTCCGATGCCGTGGTTTCTGCGCCGGCGAAATTCGTCCATGATGAACACGGACGGCGCGGCCACGCGATCTCCTCGCTCATCTCGAACGACTGTATCGTGTCCGGCGCTGCCGCGCGGCGAAGCCTGCTGTTCACGGGCGTGAAGATGGGCAGCTGGTCAAGCGTCGAGGAAGCGGTGATCCTTCCCTATTGCAATATCGGTCGCCGTGCGAAGCTGAAGCGCGTCATCATCGACAGCGGAGTGCGCATTCCGGAAGGTCTGGTCGTCGGCGAAGACCCAGTGCTCGACGCCAAACGCTTTCGTCGCACCGACAGTGGCGTGTGCCTCATCACCAAGCCGATGATCGACCGCCTGGCATGACCACATCGGTCCTGTCCGTCGCGTCTGAAGCTGTGCCGCTGATAAAGACCGGGGGGCTGGCTGATGTTGCGGGGGCACTGCCCGGTGCTCTCAGGCCGCATGGCGTGGAGGTTACGACCCTGCTGCCGGGTTACCCCTCCGTGATGGCCGCCATCGGCAAGAGCCGCACCGTGCATCGCTATGACGACCTGCTGGGCGAGGAAGCGACGCTTGTCGCCTTCGAGCTTGGCGGAAATCGTTTCATCGCCCTCGATGCTCCGGCCTACTTCGCGCGCGAAGGCGGTGCTTATGCCGATGCCAATGGCCATGACTGGCAGGACAACTGGCGCCGCTTCGCAGCATTGGGCCGGGCGGGAGCAGACCTCGCATCCGGCGGTGTCAAGCGCCAGCGCTTCGACGTGCTTCACGCCCATGACTGGCAGGCCGCGATGGCAACAGCCTACCTGCGTTTCGCTCCCGCCAAGGCAAAGTGCGTGCCGCCGTCGGTGATGACGATCCACAACATGGCGTTCCAGGGCTATTTTCCGTCGGCGATCTTCTCCCGGCTCGGCTTGCCGGACAGCGCCTGGGCCATCCACGGCGTCGAATATCATGGCGGCGTGGGCTTCCTGAAAGCGGGGCTTGAATCGGCCAGCGCCATCACCACGGTCAGCCCGAGCTATGCCCGCGAGATAAAGACGCCCGAGTTCGGAATGGGCCTAGATGGCCTGATCGTCACCCATGCCGATCGCGTGACCGGAATCCTGAACGGGATCGACAACCAAACGTGGAAGCCGGCGAGCGACACGCAACTGGAGCAGACCTTCACGGCGCGCACCTTGCCGCGAAGGCTGGCCAACAAGCGGTCGCTCGAAGCGGAGTTCGGACTGGACGAAGCCGATGGCCCGCTGTTCGTGGTGATAAGCAGACTGAGCTGGCAGAAGGGGATGGACGTCCTTCTCGAAGTCATCGACCACCTCGTCGGAATCGGCGGCAGGCTTGCCGTGCTCGGTTCGGGCGATCCGGCAATCGAAAACGGGCTGCAAGATTGCGAAGCGCGGCACCCCGGCCGTGTCAGTATCAGGATCGGATACGACGAGGCCCTGTCGCACCGCATGCAGGCAGGCGGCGACGCCATTCTGGTACCATCGCGGTTCGAGCCTTGCGGCCTGACGCAGTTGTATGGGCTTGCCTATGGCTGCGTTCCCGTCGTTGCCCGTACGGGTGGCCTGTCGGACACGGTGATCGACGCCAATGTCGCGGCGCTCGCGGCTGGTACGGGGACTGGCGTGCAGTTCAATCACGTCACCTATTCCGAACTTGTCGCCGCGCTCGATCGGACTGTCGCGCTCTACGCGCAGCCTGCCATCTGGCGCCGCCTCCAGCGCAACGGCATGGCTTGCGATTTTTCCTGGAGCATCAGCGGCAAGGCCTATGCCGATTTGTACGCGTCCCTGATTGCATGACCATTCAGCTCGGATCTGCCGTGGCTGGCGACGAGACGACATTTACCGTTCGCTCTCCAGCCGCATCGGCCTTGTGGCTCTGCCTGTTCGATGGAGACGAAGAGCGACGGCTGCCGATGCGGCGTGAAGGGGACGATTGGCTTGCGTCCCTGTCCGGCGACAGGTCGGGATTGCGATACGGTTTTCGCGCAGCGGGGGACTGGTCGCCGGAACAGGGACACTACTTCGATCCAGCCAAACTTCTGGTCGATCCCTATGCAGTCGAGCTTGATCGACGCTTCGTTCAGGACGGTCGGCTGGCGCAATTCGGCGCCGACACAAGCGATCTGGTCCCGCGCGCGATTGTCCAGACTTCTCGCCCAGACCTCGCGCCAGATTCGCCGCGGTTCAAGCCCGGCGGGCTGATCTACGAACTGAATGTTCGCGGTTTCACCATGTTGCATCCCGATGTGCCGCAACACCTGCGCGGAACCGTAGCCGCGCTCGCTCACCCCTCGGTCATCGCGCATCTTCACAAGCTGCATGTCAGCGCGATCGAGCTCATGCCGATCGTCGCCTGGATCGATGAGCGTCACCTGCCGCCGCTCGGACTGCGCAACGCCTGGGGCTACAATCCGGTCGCGATGATGGCGCTCGATCCCGGCCTCGCACCGGGCGGTGTTGCCGAACTGCGGGAGACTGTCGCCGCGCTCCACGCCGAAGGGATCGGCGTAATCCTCGACATTGTCTTCAATCACACGGGTGAAAGCGATGTCTTTGGCGGCGTGCTGTCCCTGCGCGGCCTCGACAACGCTGCCTACGCGCATGAACCGGGTGGCAGGCTGATAAACGATACGGGCTGCGGCAACACGCTCGACTTCGCGCAGGAGCCGGTCAGACGCCTCGCGCTCGACAGCTTGCGCCATTTTGTCCGCCAATGCGGCATCGACGGATTCCGCTTCGATCTTGCCCCGATCATGGCAAGGGGCCCCGGATTTTCCGCGTCTGCGCCAATCTTTGCCGAGATCGCGGCAGACCCGATCCTTGCCGACCGGATCATGATCGCGGAGCCATGGGACATCGGTCCGGGCGGCTATCAGCTCGGAAGTTTTCCATCCAATTGGCTCGAATGGAACGACCGGTTTCGCGACGACGTGCGCAGGTTCTGGAAAGGCGATGCAGGGGTCGACGTGCTGGCGACAAGGCTCGCGGGGTCGTCCGACGTGTTCGGCGCCCGATGCCGCAGCGTGAACTTCCTTGCCGCGCACGACGGCTTCACTCTTGCGGACACCGTTTCCTATACCAGCCGCCACAACGAGGCGAACGGAGAGGACAATCGCGACGGTCACGCAGAGAATTTCTCCTGGAACAACGGAACCGAAGGCCCGAGTGCCGATCCCGGGATCCTCGAACTGCGGAGCGCCGACCAGCGCGCCCTGCTGCAGACTCTGTTCGCTTCGACAGGGGGCATCATGATAACTGCTGGCGACGAATTTTCCCGCAGCCAGCGAGGCAACAACAATGCCTATGCGCAGGACAACGAGATCACATGGATCGACTGGGAGGGGCGCGACGCGGGTCTTGAGGCGTTCGTCAGCGAGCTTGCTGCCCACCGTGCAGCGCAGCTTGCCTCATTCGTCAGTTTTCCCCAGACTGGCAACTGGTTGCGCCTCGATGGGCTGCCGATGACCGTTGAAGACTGGGAAAATCCCGACACGCCCGGCATGGTTTATGTGTTCGAGAAGGGGGGCGAGACTTTCCGCCTCAAAGTCGACAGGCCGGCCCGTTGCGTCAGTTTCGGGATCGATAGCTGACCGACAGCCTAGCCGGGTGCGAGCAGTTCGATGATCTTCTCGTCTTCAGCCGTCAGGAGCCCGCCACCTTTCGGGACGACCTGAACGGCCACCTGATCCGCTCCTGCTTCGAGATGTTCCTCGATGCGCTTGCGGATCGCAGTTTCATCGCCCCAGGCAAGCAGGGCATCGGCTGCCCGGTCCGATCCGCCGTGGGCCAGATCCGCCTCGCTGAAGCCCATCCGCAGGAAGCTCTTGCGATAGTTCGGAATGCTGGCGAGGCCTGAAACCAGTCCTCTCCCGACGGCACGCGCCACGCCCGGATCTGTCTCCAGCATCACCTTTTGTTCGACGAGCAGAACCTTGTCCGGGCCAAGAATTTGACGGGCCATCGCCGTATGCTCCGGCGTAGTGGAGAAGGGGTGGGCGCCATCAGCCTTGTCGCGGGCAAGCTCCAGCATCTTCGGTCCGAGCGCGGCGATGACCGTGAGCGGTTTCTCGGCGGGAGGCGGACCTGCGTAGTCGATGCCGGACATGGCATCGAGATAGGATCGCATCGTAGCAACCGGGCTGGCATAGGTGTGACCTCGCATGCCTTCGACAATAAAGGGGTGCGATATGCCCATCCCCAGCAGGAAACGGCCGTCCCATTGCTCGTTCAGGCCATATTGCGCGCCAACCATCATGGTCGGATCGCGCGAGTAGATATTGGCCACGCCCAGAGCCACCTGAAGCCTTTCGGTACCGGCAAGGATGCGCGCCGCGAGCACCATGGGATCGCTGCCCATGCCGTCGTTGATCCACAAGGTGCCGTAGCCCCGGTTTTCCAGCCTGCGGGCAAATGCGACGAGTTCCGCCGAGGGATAGCCGATCGTGTTGAGCCAGATCGCGAGCTTATCGATTCTCATGTCACATCCATTCGCGTCAATCCCGCACCTCGATCCTCGCTCCGTCGCTCAGCGACGAGGTTGGGTTCAGAATGACTTTTTGTCCTTCGTCCAGCCCTCCGAGAACTTCGGCATATTCATCGTTGATATGCCCCAGCTTTAATGCCGTTTCTCGCGCGCGACCTCGCTCGGCCACGAAAGCACGCCAGTCGCCGTCAGGTCCGTGAAACAGCGCGCCGATCGGTACGCGCAAGGCCTTGTCGCTGCTCCACAGGACCACGGTCGCATCGATCTGATAGCCATGGCCGAGGCGCGCCGCCTGCGTCGCTGCGCTTCCATCGAACGAGACGATCACATTGACGCGCTGTTCCTCGATCCCGAGGGCAGACACCTTCAGACGCCCGAAGGGTTCGACGTGCTGGACCTTGCCGACGATGGGGTTAGGGCCGCCCCATTGGGTAATCAGCACCTTGTCTCCCGGCTTCACTCGCACCGCCTCGCGAGAGAGCAGGTCGACCACGGCCTCGATTGCATCGGGATTGCCGATGCTCATCAGTTCCGTTCCTGCGGCGATGGTCCCCTGGCTTTCGCGCAATACGGAAAGAACCTCGCCGCTTGCCGGGGCACGCACGGCGACCGATGCGCCAGCACTCTGGGACGCTGGCTGCTCCAGCATAGCGCGGATGCGCTCCGCTTCCGCCTGCGCCTGCGCCAATGACGATTGGCCTGAACGGACTCGCAAGCGCGCATCTTCAAGCTGGGCGCGCGACAGGAAGCCGCGTTTGCTGAGTTCTTCGGCGCGTCTCAGATCGCGCCGCGCCTGAGCCAGCTGCGCATCGGCCCCGCTGACCGCTGCTCGCGCGGAAGCAAGCGCTGCTGAAAGCTCGCGCCTCGATCGCGGATCGAGTGGAGCTGAATCCCCGCCCGTCATCCGCGTGATTAATTGTCCCTTCGAGACCTGATCGCCAGCTTCAAGTTCGATACGTTCAAGCTCGCCTGTGACGGGCGCGCTTACGACGTAGAGTTCCTGCGCCCTCGTGACCCCGTCATCCGTGATGCCCTCCGTCATCTCGCCGCGCGTTACCTCCGCGAGATCGACGGCCGTCTTGCTCGGCCAGAAGGCATATACCAGACCCAGGCAGACCAGGGCCGCGATCAGCAGCGCCCAGCGCCACTGCCAGAGCCGCGCCGCCATCAGTCGCGCGCCTTCAGCACGGCAACCATGTCGAGCCGGGTCACACGGCGCACGACCAGCAGCACTGTGCCGATCGCAGCTGCGAGGACAATCACGATCGACCATCCGTAGGATGCTCGTGAAGGCGCGAAGGGCAGGCGGAACAGGTCGGAGCTGAACATCTCTGTCATCAACTGCGCCAATGAATAGCCGATGAGGCACCCCGGCAGGATAGCTGCGACAATCAACAAGGCCAGTTCCCCCGCAAGCACTATTGCCACCTCGCTGTGATAGTAGCCCAGCACGCGTAGAGTCGCGAGTTCGTGAGCCCGCTCAGCAAACAGGATGCGCGCGCTGTTGTAGACCACGCCCACCGCGATCACCGAAGCGAACGTGATATAGAAGAACAGCATCGTGAAAAGATTGTCCTCGATCATGCTTTCGAACAAGCGCACCGAGGCGTCGCGTTCGGAAATACCGAGCAACAGTGGCATGTCTTTCAGTCTGGCGATGATGGCCTGCCTGTCGGCGGGATCGACCTTGAGCAGAGCCGATCCGACCGGAGATGCGTCTCTCGCCAGCAGTTCCAGCGTTCGCTCGTTTGCATAGGCGCGCGAGCCGATGAACTCGTCGACGATGCTGGCGACCCTCAACCCGGTTCGCGTCTGCCTTCCGCCGAGCAGTTCCACACGGACAACGTCGCCGGCCTTCAGGTCAAGCTCGTCCGCCAGCTGACGGCTCAGCATGAGGCCACCCGGCGGAAGCTCCAGCTTCTTTCCTGACGCGTCGATGTGCGAGACGAGCTGCGATCCTGCCATCGTGCTTTCGACTGCCGTACGCTTCGAGCGAACGCCATTGACGAGGCGGACGGCCAAACCGCGCGTCGGCTCTACTCGCTGGACACCGGGAATCTGGCGCAGCGCGTAAATCACGTCCTCGTTGCGCGGTTCGACGAAGGTGACGGTGAGGTCCTGTGCCTGCCCGCGCAGGAAGAACGAGTCGATCATGGTGCGGCTGGAATCCATGAACTGCATGGTCGAGAACAGCAGCCCTGCGGACAGCGCCACGCCCAGCACCGTGAGGGCCGAGCGTCCGGGCCAGCGCGCGATATGGCGCACGATCATGTTGCCGACCGCCGAAAAGCCTCCGGCATGACCGATCTTCGATACGAATCCGGCCCGGTAGATGGGGGGAGGCGGAGGAGCCATCGCCACGGCTGGATTGAGCCGAACCGCCCGGTACATCCCGCCTATGGCCCCTAGCGCGGCAGTGCCCAGAGATAGCGCGACGGCGCCGAGAAACGCCTCCGATGAAATGCGATAGGCCAGAAACGGGAAGCGGTAATATTCGGCATAGAGGCCGGTCATCGCCCGTCCCATCCAGACGCCCGCGGCCAGTCCAAGAAGGCATCCGATCGCCGCTACGACCAGCGCGAACTTGAGGTAGTGCCACCCTACCGCCACGTCGGAGTAGCCGAAGGCCTTGAGCAGGCCGATCTGGGTTCGTTCGATGCGGATCATTCGTCCGAGCACGATGTAGACCAGAAACACCGCGACCAGCAGGAACACCGGAGGGATGACCTTGGTCATCGCCTCGAGCTGCATCAGTTCGTTGTCGAGAAAGGCGTGGCTCAGATGATCCTTCCGGCCATAGGCGCCAGTGCCGCCGTAAGGCGCGAGTATTGTATCGATCTGGCGGATAACGTCCGGTTCGGAAGCGCCGCGCTGCAATACGACGGACAGCGTGTTGATCGCATCGGTCCGGTCCGTCGCCGCCTCCAACGCTTTCTGCCCCATCCAGAATACACCGAAGCGGCGGTTGTCGGGGATCAGTTCGCCGGGCGCGAGAGCATAGATGTAATTCGGCGCAAGGCCGATGCCGACCACCGTAAGTTCCTGTTGCACGCCGTAGATCAGCGCCTCGACCCTGTCGCCGAGCGCCATGTCGTTGGCACTGGCAAAGGCTTCGTCGACGATCACCTCGCCGGGCTTGCCCTCTTCCGGCAGTCGCCCCTCGCGCAGGGTGACCCGGTTGATCGAATCCCGCCCGTCCTCGCGGATCGAGTTGAGCAGGGCGCGTACCGGATCCTTGCGGCCGGGCATGTCCAGAGTGGCGTACTGGATGATCGATCCCTGCGCCCTCTGGGCACCGGGGATTGCCGCTACGCGCGCCACCACGCTGCGCGGCGCGCGGGTCATCCCGGCGAACACGTCGGCAAAACCGTTGCGGTCGTAATAGGCCGCGCGGGTCGCGGTCAGCGAACTGTGGACACCGGTCGAGAGAACGAACGTCGCTGCCGCTGCCGCCAGCACCAGAGCGATCGCCAGCACCTGACCGCGCATATGCCAGAGGTTGCGAAGCAACTTGCGGTCAAGCGCGGCTACCATGTCAACTCGTCCGGCCTGATCCGGGTCTGGTTGACGACTTCCTGCGAGATCTGGCCGTCGAGGAAATGCAGCACCCTGTCGGCCATGGCGGCAATCCCGGCATTGTGGGTGATGATCAGCAGGGTCGTGCCAAGTTCGCGATTGGCGCGATCCAGCGTTTGCAGGACCCGCACGCCGGTTGCGCTGTCGAGCGCGCCGGTCGGCTCGTCGCAGAGCAGCACCGCCGGTTGCTTGGCAATGGCCCGCGCGACGGCAACCCGCTGCTGTTCGCCGCCGGAAAGCTGCGCCGGATAGTGGTGCCGCCGGTCGGCAAGCCCGACGAGATCGAGCGCCTCGATTGCGGGCATGGGCGCTTCGGCTATGTCCGTGACGAGGTTGACGTTTTCCTCGGCGGTCAGGCTGGGAATGAGATTGTAGAACTGGAAGATGAAGCCGATGTGCCTGCGCCGGAACCGGGTGAGGTCATGGTCGCTCAGCCCTGTCAGCTCGATGTCCTGATAGTGGAGCGTACCCTCGGTCGGGCGGTCGAGCCCACCGATGATGTTCAGCATCGTCGATTTACCGCTGCCGGAGGGGCCGAGCAGGACCAGTGACTCGCCCTGACGCACCGACAGATCGACACTGCGCAAGGCGTGAACTTCCGTCTCGCCCGAGCGGTATGTCTTGCGCAGGCCCGCACAGCGAAAGGCGATACCGCCGTCAATCGGCAAGGATGCGCTCCCTCTCTATCAGCCCAGCTTCGTTATATGCCGAGCCGCACTCCCATACATCGCTGCGATGCAATTTGCATGACCGGCGTCAATTCGAGGCGTTGACCGGGCGGGATCCAGCCTGACAACGGCCGTCGCCGCGCACATTCAGAACGTGATCACGCTGCGTGCAACCTTGCCCTCGGCCATTTGTGCGTAGCCCTGGTTGATCGCTTCGAGCGGGATTTGCTGGGATACCAGCTCGTCCAGCAGGAGATTGCCGTTGAGATAGTGCGCTGCCAATTTTGGCAGGAAGGTCTGGAACGGCGCCGAGCCCATCAGCGTGCCGATCACCTTCTTCTCCGACATCAGGAACGAGGTGATCGGTATGGAAAGGTGCGCATCATGGCGGGCAACGCCAACCAGAGTCAGTGTGCCGCCTGTGCGGATCATGGCCAGAGCGTCCTGAGCAGTGGCGGCAGTCCCCACGACCTCGAAGGCGTAGTCCACGCCGCCTCGCGTCATTTCGGTCACTTCACCGATTGCTTCCGGTCCTGCCAGCACCACATCGGTCGCGCCGAATTTGCGAGCCATCTCGAGCTTTTCGGTGCTCAGATCGATTGCGATGATCCTTGCTGCCCCGGCGATGCGTGCGCCTTGCACGGCATTGAGGCCAACCCCTCCGCAGCCCAGGACTGCCACCGTGCTGCCGGGTTCGACTTTCGCGGCGTTGATGACCGCGCCGGTCCCGGTCAGCACGCCGCATCCCATCAGCGCCGCACTGCTCGGCGGCATGCCTTCCGGCATTTTCACGGCCGACCGCTGATGCACCACCATTTCTTCCGCAAAGCCGCCGAGGTTGCCTAGCTGGTAGATCGCCTCGCCATTGCGTGTGATCCGCGAACCAGCCGCGCGATTGACGGGTTTGCCGGGCTTGTCTTCGCAGCGATGGCTGTGTCCATCCTGGCATTCGTGGCAATGGCCGCAAAAGGCCGAAAAGCAGGTGATCACCATATCACCGGGGGCGAAGCCGCTCACGCCACTGCCCACGGCTTCGATTACGCCCGCAGCCTCATGACCCAGGACCGCCGGCAAGACAGTGGGCAGGTCGCCATTGATCATGTGATAGTCCGAATGGCACAGACCGCTGGCGAGTACGCGAATGCGAAGTTCCTCCTCGCGCGGGCCGTCAAGTTTGACCTCTTCGATATCCAGGTGACCCAACTGGCGGAGCACTGCTGCTTTCATGGCACTATCCTCTCCCGGTCACCCTTTGCGTTCACGGCGACCGGGACAGCATCGGCAGATTTCCGCCTTCTGCAATAGCGAAACGGCAGTTCGGGATCGTCAGGTGGGGAAAGGCATTGACCGGAACCGCAATGCTTGCCGAAATTTCCAGCCGGGCGATGCAAGCCGGGCCGGGAGGTCTGGCTGTCGTCGAATTCGCTCAGTCAGCCGCGGGATCCGGCGCTGCAATGCGCGCCAGCACGGCTTCAACCTCGACCTGATCGCCAGCCGACACCCTGAGTTCGGCAACCGTGCCGTCGAAGGGCGCGGTGAGCGTGTGTTCCATCTTCATCGCTTCGAGCGTGAGCAGCTTCTGGCCCCTTTCGACCGACTGGCCTGCTTCGACCGCGACTGAAATTACCTTGCCCGGCATCGGGGCGAGGATTGCGCCGTCGCCTGACGATGCGCCATGCAGCAGATCCGGCCGCAAGGAGAAACGGTGCGCCCGCCCGCCAAGCACGAGGTAGCCGTCCTGCTCGCTCGCCCGGTAGAATTCGCCGGCATGGAACTCCATTGTCTCGAACCTGCTGTTGTCGGGCAACTGGAAGTCAGACTGTAGCGGCTTGCCGTCCAGATATATGGTCGTCCGGGATGCTGGTGGTGCATTGAGCCGGAAGCCCGCTAGCGGAACAAATTTGCCGAAGAGGTTCTCGTTGAATTGCTTTTCGACAAGTTCGTGAGTGGCCCATGCCAATGCCTCTGGCGGCGGAGGGTTCGGCGGGAGGAAACGGGCAAGGTCGCGATCGAGCAAGCTAGTATCGGCGACGAGACCCTCTAAAGCCATGTGCGAGAGCACGCCGCAGAGCAGGGGCAGATTGGTCTTTATCGGCCAGATCAGCGTGTCCGCTGCGACGTTCAAAAGCCGAAATGCGGCGTTGGACCGGTCATCGTCGTGCGCGATCAGCTTTCCAATCATGGGATCGTAGTACGGCGAAACTTCGTCGCCTTCCTCCACGCCTGTGTCGAACCGGGGATTGCCCCAGGCAGTGGGTGACAATCCAAGCACAAAGTCGAAATGTTCGATGCGGCCCGGAGACGGCAGAAAGCCATTGTCGGCATCCTCGGCATAGATCCGAGCCTCGATGGCGTGGCCGCTCATGCAAATTTCATCCTGCGACAGGGGTAGCGGTTCGCCGCTCGCCACGCGCAGCTGCCACTCGACCAGATCGAGCCCGGTGATCATCTCCGTCACCGGATGCTCGACCTGCAAGCGGGTGTTCATTTCCATGAACCAGATCCGCTCGGCATCGAGCGTGCCCGAGCCGTCGGCAATGAACTCGATAGTGCCGGCGCCCACATAATCCACGGCGCGCGCGGCCCGGACCGCTGCTGCGCATAGTTTCTCGCGCGTCGCTTCGTCCATGCCGGGAGCAGGGGCTTCCTCGATAACTTTCTGGTGACGGCGCTGGAGCGAGCAGTCGCGCTCGAACAGGTGGACGACATTGCCATGCGTGTCGCCGAAAACCTGCACTTCGATGTGGCGGGGCGACGCGATGTATTTCTCGATCAGGACATGCCCGTTGCCGAAGCTGGAGACAGCCTCGCGCTGGCAGGAAAGCAGGGCATCGGCAAAATCCGCAGCTCGTTCGACCAGCCGCATCCCCTTTCCGCCGCCGCCTGCGACGGCCTTGATGAGTACCGGATAACCGATCTTTTCGGCTTGGGCGGCGAGGAATGCCGGGTCCTGGTTCTCGCCCATGTAGCCGGGTGTGACAGGAACACCAGCCTCGGTCATCAGCTTCTTGGCGGCGTCTTTCAGGCCCATTGCCGTGATCGAGCCTGGGTTCGGTCCGACCCAGACGAGACCTGCGTCGATCACGGCCTGGGCGAATTCCGCGTTCTCGGAGAGGAAGCCGTAGCCGGGATGAATCGCCTCTGCCCCCGTGGACTTTGCAGCTTCGATTATCTTCTCGCCTTGCAAGTAGCTTTCCGCAGCGGGTGAGGGGCCGATGTGCACGGCCTCGTCCGCTTCGCGCACATGCAGGGCGCTTGCATCGGCATCGGAATAGACCGCTACCGTCCGGATGCCCATTTTCCTCGCCGTGCGGATGATCCGGCAGGCAATCTCGCCGCGATTGGCGATCAGCAGGCTGGCGATCATGGGTTGGCCCCGATCAGTTCACGCCCGATCAGCATGCGCCTGATCTCGTTGGTGCCAGCGCCGATATCGAGCAGCTTGGCATCGCGCAGAAAGCGTTCGACCGGCCAGTCCTTTGTATAGCCAGCACCGCCAAGCGCCTGAACTGACTCGGCAGCGGTGCGGAAGGCATTCTCGCTCGCCAGCAGGATCGCACCGGCTGCATCGAAGCGGGTTGTCCTGCCCGCGTCGCAGGCTCTTGCCACCGCGTAGATATAGGCCCGCGCCGACTGTATCGCGATGTACATGTCGGCTACCTTGGCTTGCATGAGCTGGAACGAGCCGATCGCCTGACCGAACTGCTTGCGTTCGCGGACATAGGGGATGACCACGTCGAGGCAGGCCTGCATGATCCCGGTCTGGATCGTCGAGAGCACCACACGCTCGTAGTCGAGGCCGCTCATCAGCACGCCGACACCGCCACCGACAGCGCCCAGCACCTTGTCCTCGGGCACCTCGCAGTCCTCGAACACCAGCTCTCCGGTTGGCGAGCCGAGCATGCCCATCTTCTCGATCTTCTGGCCGATGGAGAAGCCGGCCATGTCCTTCTCGATGAGGAACGCGGTGATCCCGCGCGATCCTTCGCCGGGATCGGTCTTGGCGTAGACTACCAGCACGTCGGCGACGGGGCCGTTGGTGATCCAGAACTTGGTGCCGTTGAGCACGAACCGGTCGACCCGGCGTTCTGCCTTGAGCTTCATCGACACGACGTCGGACCCGGCACCAGTCTCCGACATGGCAAGAGCGCCGACATGCTCGCCGGAAATGAGCTTCGGAAGGTATTTCGCCTTCTGCGCGTCGCTGCCCCAGCGGCGGATCTGGTTGATGCACAGGTTCGAATGCGCACCGTAGGACAGGCCGACAGCTGCGCTCGCGCGGCTGATCTCCTCGACCGCTATGGCATGGTCGAGATAGCCGAGCCCAAGCCCGCCCCATTCCTCCTCGACCGTGATGCCATGCAGGCCGAGCGCACCCATCGGTTCCCACAATTCGCGGGCGAAGCGATCCTCGCGGTCGATATCGGCGGCGAGCGGCATGACCTGTTCGTCAGCGAAGCGACCTGCTGCCTCGCGGATCATCCGGGCGCTTTCGGTCAGGTCAAAGTCGAAATCGGGCGTCGCGCGCATGTCTGGCTCTCTCCTGTCGGGACGGGTCTATCAGATGGCACTGCCAATGCGAACGCACGGACGATCCATATCGTGCCTGCGCACTTGTATCTGTCATTTGCCACGCGCTGTGCCATACAGACTGCATGAATGCCGAAGGCGGCGCAATTGCTGGGAGAATCGAAGGATGCTCATAGAACCTCATCCGATAAACGGCATGGAATATGCCGATCAGGGCGACGGCATTGTCAAGGTGACCGATCACAAGTCGGGTCGCTGGGGCAAGTTCCGCTATGACGGGGTGTGGCTGGAAGGCGAGATCAACCACGCAGATCCGCACTTCCTGCTGTTCATCGGCGGCCCCAAGCTTCCGCCCGAGATGGATATCTTCTACGCGATGGCTCCGCTGCCGCTGGAGACGGGTGCGGCGCCAGCTGGCCGGTCCATCCAGCCGACCGAGGGCGAAGATGCGCCGCAGGTGGAAAAATCGGTGCTCATGTATGTCGGCGATCCCGGCGTGCAGACCGACAAGGGCATGCGTTCCTCCGCCTATGTCGACCAGCAATATATCCTCGACAACGACCGCCGGCCCGAGCTGATCCCTGACGTCTACCGGCTTGAAAACCCGATGCATGGCGGCCCGGCGAAGATCCCGACCGACCGCTTCCATGAGCAGCGCTACCACGACCTCGAAGTCGAGAAGATCTGGAAGAAGTCCTGGCAGATGGTCTGCCGCGAGGAAGACATTCCCGGCGTCGGCGATCACCATGTCTACGAGATCGCGCACCTGTCCTATATCGTCGTGCGCACTGGCGAGAACGAGTTCAAGGCGCACCAGAACGTGTGCCTGCATCGCGGGCGGCTGCTGTGCGACCGCGACGGCAAGAGCGCGCGCGAGTTCCGCTGTCCCTATCACGGCTGGAGCTGGAAGCTCGACGGCAGCCTCAAGGAAATCACCACCGAGTGGGATTTCCCCGGCGTGTGCGAGGATGCGGGCCAGCTTCCCGGCGCGCAGGTTGCGACCTGGGGCGGCTTCATCTTCATCAACCCCGATCCTGACGCCGAGCCGCTGGAAGAGTACCTCGGCCCCGAGATGATCGCGCACTACAAGAAGTTCCGATTCCGGGATCGCTACAAGCAGGCCCATGTCCAGCGCGTCATCCGGGCCAACTGGAAAGTGGTGATGGAAGCCTTCATGGAAGGCTACCACGTCATCGGCACCCACCCGCAGATCATGGTGGCAGGCGGCGGCGACTCTGCCGATATCCGCTACGACGTGTTCGGCAACTGGGGCAGGGCGCAGCATGTCAGCGCGGGCACCGCCAGCCCGCAGCGCGGCCGTCTATGCAGCAAGGAGGATGCGCTCGCGCATTTCCAGGGCATGGCGGATTTCAACCGCGAATTCCTGCGCGGCATCCTCGGCGGCGAGGTCGAGGAGTTTTCCGACGCCGAGATCAACGATCAGGCCTTCTGCGACCTGTTTCCGAACCTGCATCCGTGGGCAGGCTGGGCGCGGATCGTGTTCCGCTTCCGGCCCAACGGCAGCGATCCGGACTCGTGCATCATGGACGCGATGCTGCTCGCCCCCTGGCCGAAGGACACGCCGCGGCCCGCGCCCGCGCCGCTGCGCAGGCTGGGCGAGGACGAATCGTGGTGCGAGGCGCCCGAACTCGCCATGCTGGCGCGCATCATCGATCAGGACTGCCTCAACCTGCCCAAGGTTCAGGCGGGCCTCAAACTGAAGCAGCCGCCCTACATCTGGTATTCCGCCTATCAGGAAGGCAAGATCCGGCACTTCCACGAAAATTACGAGAAATGGATGGGGCTGGATTGATCCTTGCGCTGCGCGGCATGTCTCGTGCTTGCAAGCCGGGATGCCGCGCCGCCATTGCGGGCAGGGCGCGCAGTCCCTAGAGACGCCCCATGCCCGGTGACATTCTAGACAACAAGGGGCGCGGTGAAGCCTCGTGGTCCTGGCCCGCGATTCATCCCGAAGCCCGTAAATTCGCAGCGATCAGCGCCATTGCTTGCGTGATCACGGCGTTCCTCGCGTGGGAGACGCTGGCGTGGCCGCTGGGCCTGCTGACGATCTGCATTGCGGCGTTCTTCCGCGACCCGAAGCGCACGACGCCGCGCGACGACCGCTTCATCATCGCGCCTGCCGATGGGCTGGTGACGCTGATCCAGCAGGTGCCGCCGCCGCGCGAGCTGACCATCGACGATGGCAGCGGCGCGCCCGTGCTCGGAACCGAACCGGTCACGAGGATTTCCATCTTCATGAGCGTGTTCGACGTCCACATCAATCGCGCGCCGGTCGGCGGAACGGTTCGCAAGGTGATCTACATCCCCGGCAAGTTCGTGAATGCCGATCTCGACAAGGCGAGCGAGGATAACGAGCGCCAGCATATCCTGATCGAGCGTGGTGACGGGCTGGCGCTGTGCTTCACGCAGATTGCCGGGCTGGTCGCGCGGCGAATCGTGCCCTTCGTGAAGCCGGGCGACATCGTCGCGGCTGGTCAGCGCGTCGGCCTGATCCGCTTCGGCAGCCGAGTCGACGTCTATCTGCCGCGAGGGACTGCTCCCCGGATTCTCATGGGACAGCGGATCGTTGCAGGCGAGACCGTGCTGGCAGAGCTTGGCGTCGACCAGACCATCGAGGGTGTCTCCCAGTGAGTGACGGCAGGCCCGCGCGCGGACTGCGGCGGAGGGTGCCCAAGGGGCTGACGCTGCGCGCGCTGGCCCCTAATGCGATTACCGCAGGGGCACTCTGCGCGGGGCTGACCGGTATCCGTTTTGCGATAACCGGCGAATTCCGCATGGCGGTCGCGGCAGTGATACTCGCTGGCGTGCTTGACGGTATCGACGGCAGGATCGCCCGATTGCTGCAGGCGCAGTCCCATTTCGGCGCGGAACTCGACAGTCTGGCCGACAACGTTTCTTTCGGTGTCGCGCCGGCGCTGGTGCTGTTTATGTGGTCCTTGCAGGACGTGCCACGCTTCGGCTGGTTCGCTGCCCTGGCCTTTGCAGTGAGCATGGCCCTGCGACTGGCACGTTATAACGCGCAGATCGACATGCCGGAGGAACCGCGCAAGCTCGCCGGGTTCCTCACCGGCGTACCCGCGCCAGTCGGGGCGGGGCTGGCCTTCCTGCCGATGTACCTTTCGTTCGTGACCGATATGCCGATCTTTTCGGACCCGCGTCTCGTCGGCGTCTGGCTGGTGGCGATTGCCTTCCTGGCGATTTCGAGCCTGCCGACGCTGAGCTGGTCCAAGCTGCGGCCCCGGCGCAGCATCCGTCTCGAGGTGATTCTCGTGATCGGCCTGATGTTCGCCGCGCTGATTACCGAGCCGTGGTGGACGCTCATCGCGATCTGCGCGGTCTATCTGGCGCTCATCCCGATCGGTGCCATCGACTATGCCCGGGTCAGGCGGCAGCGCGCAGACCACGGGCAGGACGGGCCTGCCGACGCGTGAAGTCGGGGCGGACGATCTCGCCCGGAAGATCGAAGCGCGTCGAAGTGACGGTGACTCGCAGCTCCTGTTCCTCGGCCTGCCACTCCGCCGGATCGCGCAGCGCGACCAGGGCGGGCCAGTAGGCCCGCAGCGTGGTCGCGATGCTGGTGACGGCATAGGCCGCACCTGCGAGGAAAAGCGCGGCTATCAGGACGGTCATCGTCATGGTCGGACTTCCTTTCATTCAGTGCTGCCTGCAAACCCTGTTGGCAGGCAGTGGAACACTTGTGGAAAACTCGAATTCGTTCTACAAACGTTCCAATGAGGCTTTTGTTCCTCATATGTTCCACGGTGTCAAGCGAATAAGTTTCGGCCGATTTGTCTCTCCAACATGAACGGGAGTCTGCTGGTTCCGGGTATTACGGGGCCAGATGCCCGTTTTCGCGGCGGGCCGAATCGTCCAAGCGACGAATTGAGGCTGGATTCGCGCTGACAATGGCGCTAAGGGCCCTCCCGCCGAGCCAGTAGCCGCCATTTTGGCGGTCGCACGCAAGGCAAATCCACACGGGATGCACTTCATACCGGTGCCGCAGCGGGACTTTACCGCACGGTTCCAGCATCCCGGAGGCAGAACCGGAAAGGAAATGACTATGGCGGCTCCTACCGTCACCATGCAGCAATTGATCGAGGCCGGCGCACACTTCGGCCACCAGACCCACCGCTGGAACCCGCGGATGAAGCCCTATATCTTCGGGGCCCGCAACGGCGTTCACATCATCGACCTGTCGCAGTCCGTGCCGCTCTTCGCGCGCGCGCTCGAATTCGTCTCCGCGACCGTTCAGGCCGGCGGCAAGGTGCTGTTCGTCGGCACCAAGCGTCAGGCGCAGGAGCCGGTTGCCCAGGCAGCGCGCGCTTGCGGTCAGCACTTCGTCAACCACCGCTGGCTGGGCGGCATGCTCACGAACTGGAAGACGATCAGCCAGTCGATCAAGCGTCTCAAGACTCTTGAAGAGCAGCTTTCGGGCGACACCGCTGGCCTGACCAAGAAGGAAGTGCTCCAGCTCACCCGCGAGCGTGACAAGCTCGAACTGTCGCTCGGCGGCATCCGCGACATGGGCGGCATTCCCGACGTGATGTTCGTCATCGACGTCAACAAGGAAGAGCTCGCCGTGAAGGAAGCCAACGTGCTTGGCATCCCGGTCGTCGCAATCCTCGATTCGAACGTCGATCCGCATGGCATCGCTTTCCCGGTTCCGGGCAACGACGACGCCAGCCGCGCCATCCGCCTTTACTGCGACGCGATCCGCGAAGCCGCGACCAAGGGTGGTCGTGACCAGATGGCCGCTTCGGGCGTCGACATGGGTGCTCTCGACGAGCCGATGGCAGAACCTGCTGTCGCCGACGAAGCCCCCGCCGAGGACGCACAGGCCTGACGACCCGTCCGGGCGCGCCTTGTGCGCCCGGCACCCCGTCACCAGATTGCAGCAATTGCGGGCCATCGGCTCGCGGTGCTGCCACATAACAAGAGGAAACCACTCATGGCTTACACAGCCGCTGACGTGAAGAAGCTGCGCGAGAAGACCGGCGCAGGCATGATGGACTGTAAGAAGGCGCTCGACGAGAGCGACGGCGATTTCGCCGCTGCCGAAGACGCACTGCGTGTGAAGGGCCTTGCCGCTGCCGCCAAGAAGTCGAGCCGCACCGCGGCCGAGGGCCTTGTCGGCGTTGCGGTCGAAGGCACCAAGGGCGTTGCCGTCGAGGTCAACTCGGAAACCGACTTCGTAGCCAAGAACGACCAGTTCCAGGATTTCGTGCGCAGCACCACCCAGGTCGCGCTCGGCGCGGCTAACGACGATGTCGAAGCGCTCAAGCAGGCAGCCTATCCCGCTGGCGGCACCGTGGGCGATGCGCTCACCAACAATGTCGCCACGATCGGCGAGAACCAGCAGCTGCGCCGCATGAAGACGGTGAGCGTCTCGGATGGCGTGGTCGTGCCCTACATGCACAACGCTGCGGCCCCGAACCTCGGCAAGATCGGCGTGCTCGTTGCGCTGGAGAGCGAAGGCGACAAGGCCAAGCTCGAAGATCTCGGCAAGCAGATCGCAATGCACATCGCCGCTGCCTTCCCGATGGCGCTGACCGCTGACGATCTCGATCCCGAACTGATCGAGCGCGAACGCAAGGTCGCTGCCGAAAAGGCTGCCGAAAGCGGCAAGCCCGCCGAAGTGCAGGCCAAGATGGTCGACGGTGCGGTCAACAAGTTCGCCAAGGAAAACGCCCTGCTCAGCCAGGTGTTCGTCATGGACAACAAGACCCCGATCGCACAGGTCGTGGAGCAGGCAGGCAAGGACGTCGGCGCCAAGGTGGTGCTGAAGGACTATGTCCGCTTCCAGCTCGGCGAAGGCATCGAGAAGGAAGAGAGCGATTTCGCGGCGGAAGTCGCGGCTGCCGTTGGCGGTTGATCCCTCTTACTTCCTTCAGGGACAAGACAAGGGCCGGGAGCACATCGCTTCCCGGCCCTTTTGCTTGCTTGAATGACATGTAGCTTCCATTCGGACGCAAACCTGTCATGCTCTCGTCAACAGACGTGGTTCGGGGGCAACGAATGACGAGTGAAGCGTGGCAGGCAGGCGTTCTGGTCCACAGCAGGCCCTTGCGGCTGTTCACGCTCTTCATTCTCTACGTCGCGCAGGGCGTTCCCATCGGGCTCTTCTGGTTCGCCGTTCCGGCTTGGATGGCCTCGAACGGGGCAAAGACACTGGACGTCGGCTATGTCCTGGCGATGACGTCGCTGCCGTGGACGCTCAAACTGTTCAACGGCTTCATCATGGACCGTTACGCCTTCCTGCCGATGGGCCGAAGGCGCGCATGGATCATCGGCGCGCAGTCGGTGATGATTGCCCTCATGCTCGGCGCAGCAGTAATCCAGCCGGGCGTCAACGACGTGACGGTCCTCGCCGCCATAGGCTTCGCTGTGAACCTCGCGACCACGTTCCAGGACGTGGCGGTGGACGGCATGGCGGTCGACATCATGCAGGAGGAAGAGCGCGCGCGGGGCAGCGGCATGATGTTCGGCGGACAGGCCATCGGAGCGTCGCTGTCCACTGCACTTACCGGCTTTGCGATTTCCCGGCTTGGCCCTGCAGCGGCCTACCTGCTCTCGGCCAGTGTTATTGCGCTGATAACCCTGTACGTCGTCTGGCTTCGCGAACGGGATGGCGAGCGTCGCCTGCCGTGGAGCACAGGCCAGACTCACGAACGCAATGCGCGCATTCACATCGGCGCGTGGCGTCCGATCATTACCAATACTTTCAAGGCGATGCTCTCGCCGGTCAGCCTGATCTGGCTGCCTGCCCTGCTGTCGCGCGGCTTTCACTATGGCGTGCTGGCAGGCGCAACCCCGATCATCGGCGCTCAGGAACTGAGCTGGAGCGAAGAGCAGGTGACCGCGCTGGTCGGCACGGCGCAACTCGCCGCCGGGATTGCCGGGCTGACGATTGGCGGCTGGATCGGCGACAGGTTCGGCGCGAGAAACGCCACGATCGGCGTCTATGCGGCATATATCGCCCTCAACGTAGCCATGATCCTCGGCACGGCTTTCTGGGGCGATGTCAGCGTGTTCCGCATGTTCGTCTTCGCCTGGCTGATCCTCGACACCTTGCTGACCGTGGTCGCCCTGCCGATATCGATGCGGCTGTGCGATCCGCGCGTCGCGGCGACCCAGTTCTGCCTCTACATGGCGATGAGCAATCTCGGCATCACGCTCGGCGCGTGGACGCTGAGCCTCAGCGACGTTCTGGGAGGTCTGCCTGTCGTGTTTGCGATCATGGTCGGTTGGCACGTTGTCGGCATGCTGATCCTGATCTTCGTGCATTTCCCGGACCGGAGCGCCGAATTCGCACAAGTCGCCTCGCAACTTCCCGAGGGCGAAGGGCCGGAGCCAGTCCACAACTGACAGGCGCCGTTACGGTCGCATCGACATGCCGCCGTCTACGGACAGGATCTGGCCGTTGATCCACTCGCCATCGCCTGACATCAGCATCGCAACCATCGCCGCGATGTCGTCACCCTTGCCAACCCGGTTACTGCGCATCGCCTGCTTGTATGCGTCCATGTTGGGGAAATCGTCGGGCAGCACCGGGCCGGGCGCGACGGCATTGGCGCGGATTCCCTGCTTGCCCCAGGTGTGGGCGACATGGCGCACGAGCTGGTTGATCCCTGCCTTGGAGACGGCATAGGCGAGGCGGATGGGCTCGGCGGTATGGGCAGCGCCCGAACTGGTGAGCACGATCGCGCCATTGCCCGCCTCGATCATCGCCGGCAGCGCCCGCTTCACGCAGGCGAGATGGCCGGTGAGATTGGTGCGCAGGGTCATTTCCCAGGTCTCGATGTCGATATCGAGCGCGCCGAGATCGCGCTCGTACATCAGCTTGAGCGCGGCGCCATTGCCATGCAGGCGCAAAATCGGTCCGAGCACCCGTTCGGCAAGAGTGTAGGCTGAATCGATGGAGTCATGGTCGGCAAGATCGAGGAAAGTGCCATAGGCCTCGCCGCCATCGTCGACGATGCTTTTGGCAACAGCCTGCGCCGCGGCCTCGTCGATGTCGGTAACGAACACTCGTGCGCCTTCGCTCGCGAGCCGGTGGCAGGTCGCCGTGCCCAGCCTTCCGGCGCCCCCGGCCACGAATACGGCTTGTCCTTCCAGTCTGCGCATGATCTCTCCATCCAATCGCGGATCGCTTGCCCGCTCGCCTCGGTTGTAACCCGATATGCGGCACTGACAATGGCGGGCATTGCGTCAACTGGGCGCTTGGCTTTCGTCCGGTGCGCTTCTAATGCGTGGCCTCCACCTTCACGCCGGGACCGCCTTTTCATGAGCATACCAGAGATGAAACGCGTCCTTCTCAAGCTGTCGGGCGAAGTCCTGATGGGCGCGCAGGACTATGGCATCGACCCGGAATTCGTCGCCGAACTGGCAAAGGAAGTGAAGGCGGCGAAGGAAACCGGCCTGGAAATCTGCCTCGTCATCGGCGGCGGCAACATCTTTCGCGGCATGGCTGGCGCAGCAAAGGGCATGGACCGCGCCCAGGCAGACTACATGGGCATGCTGGCGACGGTGATGAATGCGCTCGCCATGCAGAGCGCGCTCGAACAGCTGGGCGTGCCGACCCGTGTCCAGTCCGCCATCGAGATGGACAAGGTGTGCGAGC
>JAGREN010000027.1 GCA_020446505.1 Novosphingobium sp.
GGCCAGACCGGCAAGATCGTCGCTCCGGAAGTCTATATCGCTATCGGCATCTCGGGCGCGATCCAGCACCTCGCCGGCATGAAGGATTCGAAGACGATCATCGCCATCAACAAGGACGAAGAAGCCCCGATCTTCCAGGTCGCCGACATCGGCCTCGTCGGCGACCTGTTCAAGGTCGTGCCGGAGCTGACCAGCAAGCTCTGATTAAGCGGTACATCGCGAAATTCAGGAACCCCGGTCGGAAACGGCCGGGGTTTTCGATTCAGACTCTACGTTCGAGCAAGTCCATACATGTGCCATCGCTCTCGAACGTCTTGGTGGCAAAGCGCCTGTAACCGAGCCGGGCGGCGAGTGTGTGCGAAGGCTCATTATCCCTTTCGATCATAGCGACCGTTCTTCGGATCGAATGTGCGGCGTCGAACCATGCAAGGATCGCGGTCATGGCCTCTGTGGCCACGCCGCGCCGCCAGTAATCGGGGCGAACGATCCATCCTGCCTCGACCACGTCCGAGAATTCGGCCGGATCTCTGCGCCAGCTATGGAACAAGCCAGTGCTGGCGATGATATCTTCGCCGCCACGCTCACGCACGAACAGCGGTCCATAGCCATAGAGCGTCCAACTCCCAGCCGAGCGCATCAGCCGTTCCCAGTGGTCGACTGCGTCCTCCCGCCTTTCCCCGAGGTAGCGCCGCGTTTCCTCGTCGCTCGTGAGCGCCGTGATCTGCGCGAAGTCGCCAGCGCGCGGCTTCCACAATTCGAAGCGCTCTGTTGCAAGGAACGGAGATGCGTTCACAGCCACCCATCCACCGCATGAATCGCAAGCCCGAACGTGCCGCCAACAAGTGTCCCGTTAATGCGGATGAACTGAAGGTCGCGGCCTACCGCCCCCTCCACCCGATCGGTGACGGTCTGTGCGTCCCAGCGTTTCACTGTCTCCGACACCAACCGCACGATCTCGTCACCATAGCGCGACACCGTCCCGACCAAAGTGCGCCGCGCGAAGCGGTTGATCTGCACCTGCAAGGCGGGATCGTCGCGCAGCGCGGCACCCAGTTCGGCTAGTGCCGAGCCAAGATGGCCGGAGAGCGCCGTCTCCGGATCGCGTGCTGCCGCAATCAGACCCAGCCGGATGCGTTCCCACATGCCCTGCCACCAGTCCGCCACAGCCGGGTTTTCGAGCAGCTCGTTCTTCAGGGCTTCTACACGCGCGCGCATCTTGGGCTTTTCGACGAGGTCACGCGCTAGCTGCTCCAGCCCTTCCTCGATCTTCAGGCGCAGCGGATGGTCCGGCATCACCATCATTTCGGCTAGCAGCTTGTAGAGGCCGTCCAGCACCTTGTTGGCGATAGTCTCGTCGATCCCGGTCCAGCGCATCAGCCGCCCCGAGCGTTCACTTATCATCTCGCGCACCAGCGGCTCGTTGTCCTCGAGCACGTTGCCGATCTTGCGGATCACCGCCTCGATGATCGGCAGGTGCTTGCCATCGGCAATCATGGCGTCGAGCATCCGGCCCATCAGCGGCGAGACATCGAGTTTCATGAGTTGCTGCCACAGGCCGGCGCGCACCTGCCGTCCGAGTCGCTCCGGGTCGAGAGCTTCGAGCATGTCGGCGAACAGGCTCGCCGCACCGCCTCGCAGCCGGCCTTCGCTTCCCTCCGTGGGGGCGAGCAGGAAACCGCCCGCCGCGCTCGCGAAGTTGAAACCGCCAATGCGCCTCGCAACGACCTGCGGCGTGAGAAAATTGGCACGCAGGAACGAGGCCATCGTTTCAGCGATACGGTCCTTGTTCTCCGGGATGATCGCCGTGTGCGGGATCGGCAGGCCGAGCGGTCTGCGGAACAGCGCGGTTACGGCGAACCAGTCGGCAAGGCCGCCTACCATCGCCGCCTCGACGAAAGCGATCGCATAGCCCCAGGCGGGATGCGGCCCTTCGAACCGGCGCAGCAATACGAAGCAAATCGCCATCGCCAGCAACAGTCCGGTAGCGAATAGGCGCATGCGCCGGGCGGGGTCCGCAACTGGCAGTCGAGCTGGGCCGGATACTTTGGGCACCTTGATCGGCTCCCCTATTCGGCGGGGAATTCGCCGTAGTCTTCCTTGCGGCGGTTGCGCTCGGCGTCCGCATGCTCAGGCTCGAAGGTCAGCAGCTTGCGGCGCAGGTAGGGGCCGATGCGCTTCTCGAAACCGTCGGCAATGCTGAAGGCGGCAGGCACGATAAGCAGCGTCAGCAAGGTCGACATGATGAGGCCGCCGATCACCATCGTGCCCATCGGCGCGCGCCAGGCGCCATCGCCATTGAGCGCGAGAGCGGTCGGAAGCATGCCTGCGGTCATGGCCACGGTCGTCATCACGATCGGCTGCGCGCGCTTGCGCCCGGCGTCGATAATCGCGTCCATCTTCGGCACGCCCCGCGCCATCTCCTCGATCGCGAAGTCGATCAGCAGGATCGAGTTCTTGCCGACGATGCCCAGCAGCATGAGGATACCGATGAACACCGGCATCGAGAGCGACTGGCCGGTAATCAGCAACGCGATCAGCCCGCCAAGAGGCGCGAGCGACAGCGAAGACATGTTGACGAGCGGCGAAATGACGCGGTGATAGAGAAGGACCATCACGGCGAAGACGAGCAGGATCCCCGAAGGCACGGCGACCAGAAGATTGTTGAGCATCTCCTGCTGCCATTCATCCGAACCGTACGGCTTGTTGCTGATGCCCCTGGGGAGATTCTTCATCACGGGAAGAGCCTTGATGGCCTTGTCCGCTTCGCTCTTGACCACGCCCGGCGCAAGGTCCGCACCGACGAAGACGCGGCGCTCCTGGTTGTAGCGCTGGATCTGTGTCGGGCCTGAGCCGAATGAAATCTCGGCTACGCGCGAAAGCGGGACGGACCCTCCATTGGCAGTCGGAACCGGGAGATTCTCGATATTCGTGATATCGCGCCGGTCGTGTTCGGACAGGCGGACGCGGATCGGCACCTGCCGGTCCCGCAAGGAGAACTTGGCTGCGTTCTGGTCGATCTCGCCCAGTGTCGCGATGCGGATCGCCTGGCTTAGCGACGCAGTGGAAACGCCAAGCTCCGCCGCAAGGTCAAGACGCGGACGGATAACAATTTCAGGGCGCCGCATGTCGGCAGAGATACGCGGCGCGACAACGAGTTTGTCGAGCCCGTTCATCTGCTCGACCAGCGTGGCCGCGGTCTTGTTCAGCAGGTCCGAATCGCTGCCGGTCAACATCACCGAAATGTCACGGCCGGTCCCGCTGCCGCCCCCGCTGCTCATGTTGACGAAGGAAACACGGGCGTCGGCGATTTGCTGCAGCTTGCCGTTCAGCGCGTTCTCGACTTCGCCGCTGGTCTTGGTGCGGTCTTCATCGAGCGTGACCATGACCCGGCCGCTGCCCTCGGTCACCCTCTGGAAGACGTGAACGACGTCAGGATCCTTTTCCATAACGCGCCGAACCTGGTCAGACACGGCTTCGGTCTGCTTGAGCGTCGTTCCCGGCGTCATCTCGATCTGCACGCCGACAAAATCGTTGTTTTGCTGAGGGAAGAACTCCATCGGCAGCAGCGTTGCTGTGATGCCTGTCAGCGCCAGCGCGCCAGTGCCGATACCGATCATCCAGATGCGGTGGTCACGAAGGCGCGCCTTGAACCGATTGAACATCGACACACGCCCTTCGTGGTCCGCGTGATCGCGACGCCACTTTTCGGCGCCAGTCTGGTCAAGCGACCAGTGCAGGACGCCCAGATACCTCTGCATCCACACACCACCGGCATGTTCGGCCTCGCCATGCGACTTGAGGAAATAGGCAGCGGCCATCGGCGTTATCATCCGGGCCACGGCAAGGCTCATCAGCACGGCCACCACGATGGTAAGGCCGAAAGCGCGGAAGATTTCGCCTGACACGCCCGGCATGATGCCGACTGGCAGGAAAACCGCCACGATCGAAAAGGTCGTGGCGACCACGGCAAGACCGATCTCGTCGGCGGCATCTATCGACGCCTGATAGGCAGTCTTGCCCATTCGCATGTGTCTGACGATGTTCTCGATCTCGACGATGGCGTCATCGACCAGCACGCCCGCGACGAGGCTGAGCGCGAGCAGCGACTGCATATTGAGCGAGAAGCCCATCAGGTCCATGAACCAGAAGGTCGGGATTGCCGAAAGCGGGATGGCGATGGCCGAAATGATCGTCGCTCGCCAGTCGCGCAGGAACAGGAAAACGACGACGACCGCCAGGATGGCGCCCTCGACCAGGGCTTCCATCGAACTGGTATAGGACGAGCGCGTGTAGCGCACGGTCGTGAACATCTCCTGGAATTTGACGCCGGGATTTTCGGCTTCCAGCTTTTCAAGCTCGTCGAGCGCGGAGTCATAGACGGTGACGTCCGAAGCGCCGCGCGCACGGGCAATATCGAAGGTGACGATCTGCTTGCCGTCGAACTTGGCGATATTGTCGACTTCGCCGAAGGAGTCTGACACGCGGGCGATGTCGGCCAGCTTGATGGTCCGGCCCGAGCCGAGCGCGATGTCCGTTTGCGACAGTTCAAATGCCGTACCGGCACTGCCCAGCACGCGCACCGACTGGCGCGATCCGCCAATTTCGGCCTTGCCGCCAGCGGCGTCGAGATTGAGCTGGCGGAGCGCGGCATTGACCTGCGACGCCGTAACCCCAAGAGCCTGCATTCGGGCCGGGTCCAGAGTCACCAGTATTTCGCGATTGACGCCGCCCTGCCGGCTGACTTGCGCCATGCCGTCGATGCTGAGCAGGCGTTTGGCAACGGTATCGTCGATGAACCACGACAACTGCTCGAGCGTCATGTCGTTGGTGGTCGCCGCGAAATAGGCAATCGGCTCGGACGTGGTCGTCGCCTTGGTGATCTGTGGCTCCAGAATCCCGTCGGGCAACTCGCTGCGCACCTGGTCGACAGCGTTCTTGACCTCGTTGACGGCCGTATTGATGTCTTCGCCGAGCTCGAATTCGATGAACGAGCTGCTGGACCCTTCGCGTGCGGTCGAGCCAATGGTCTTGACGCCGCTGATCGAGCGGACCGCGGCTTCGACCCGCTGGGTAATCTGGGTTTCGATCTCGGTCGGCGCGGCGCCTGGCTGCGCGATGTTCACGATAACCACCGGAAATTCGATATCCGGCTGCTGGTTGATGTCCATCCGCATGAAGCTGACGACACCGGCAATAATCAGCCCCGCGAACATCACGATCGGGATGACCGGATTGCGGATCGACCAGGCGGAGATGTTCCTCAGGTCCATGTCGGTGCCTGTCAGGAACCCTTCGCGCGCTGCGCTTTGACCTTCTCGCCAGGCGAGAGGAAGGCGCCAGCACGCATCACCACGCGCTCGGATCCGGTGAGGCCCTCGGTCACGACGATGCTGTCCGCGGTGACCGAACCGGTTTTCACATTGCGCCGTACGACCCTGTCGTCCTTGCCGACGACATAGACATAGCTGCCCTTGTCATCGGCGAGGATAGCTGATTCGGGCAATTTGGGCGCAACGACTGCGCCAGCCGAGATGACGGCCTCGGCAAAGCCGCCAGGTCGCAATTCGGCTGCATAGGGCAGGGCGATCCGTACCGTACCCTGGCGATTCTGCGGATCGATGACTGGTGAAATCTGCCAGACCTCGCCGGTGAAGCTCTTTTCGCTGCCGACCGGAGTCACGGACGCATGAATGCCGGTGGAAATCTGGCTCAGCGACTCCTCCGTGAGGTCTGCACGCAGTTCCATCTCGCCGCCCTTGGCGATCCGGAACAGCACGCCGCTGCCCGAGCTCACGACCTGCGCAGGCTCGACCTGCCGGTCCAGCACCAGGCCGGCTGCGGGCGCGACAATGTTGAGACGGTTGTTCCTGGCGCGGGTTTCACCAAGCTGCGCCTGCGCGACGCGCACCCTGGCCGCTGCGGCATCGCGCGTTGCCGTCAGCCTGTCGACATCCGCCTTGGAGACAAAGCCGCGTTCCACCAGTTGCAGCGCGCGATCGAGGTTGGCCTGAGCCAGCCGCGCATCCGCCTGCGCGACGCCGATCTGCGCCTGAAGGCTCGCAGCCTGCTGAACCTGAACCGAGCGATCGATTACCGCCAGCACCTGACCGGCAGAGACCCAGTCGCCCGGCTCGACCAGCACGCGCTCGACGCGACCGCCTTCGCCCACGACGCCGACAGGAAGTTCCCGCCGCGCAGCAAGCGTACCGGTCGTCTTGATTTCGCCTGCGACGGTGGCCCGGCCCGGTTGCAGCACTGTCACGACAGGGACTTGCTGAACGGAATCGCTGTCGAGTTCGTTGGGGGCAACCAGACGATTGATGAACCAGAGACCGACGAGCACGAGAACGACGAGGCCGCCGATCAGTGCCATGCGCCGGGTTATGAGGCCTTCGCCTCCGTCGGGCAACATGTCGTGCCCGGAATCGCTCTGTTCCGCCAACGCCTCGTCGGCGTCTATCTTGGCGTCATAGTTCATGCCGTCCACCACTATTCCGCCTGCGTCGCTCCAATGCGCGCGGTCGGCCCGGTCACTTGCACGAAGCGCCGTAACGCTTCGAAACAGGCAATCCTCGCAATGCCATGCGAAGATCGAAACCTGCCTTATACAGGCGGCGTGACGGTGGCAACGCCAACCTGCTGCACCGCGACAAGGCGCGACAAAGCCGGAATTGCCTTACGACGGTCGAAAGCGCCGGGTCGGGCCGCCGCGCAGCCCGTACCGGCGCTGACCTGCTTAAGTTCAGCGAACCCTGCCGCGCTGGATGAGGTTGGCAATACCCAGAAGGATCACCGCGCCAACGACGGCAATAATCAGGCCGGTAATCGAAAATTCCTTCACCGATCCGGCAAAACCGAACTGGTTGGCAACGAGATTGCCGACGACCGAGCCGACGCAGCCAACGACGATGTTCCAGAAAATGCCCATCGAGGCATCGCGATTCATCACCAGACTGGCAAGCCAGCCCGCTACGCCACCAACGATCAGTGCGATAATCCAACCCATTACGTCCTCCTCTTCCGGCGGGACGAAACGAGAATCGCGCGCCCCGGCAAGGGACTATAGCGATGGATCGGAGCTTTCGTAGAGGATTCGTCCGATTGCCCGGATGCGGGACACAACGACGACCGAAACGTTCGGCGGATCAGTACTTCTGCTGGCGCTCGTACAGATCGCGATAATGCTGGATGCGCGTCACGCGCAGGCCCTGCATACCCGAACGGTCAACTGCGCGCTGCCAGGATGCGAACTCCTCCAGCGTGAGCTGGTAACGTTCGCAGACTTCATCGATGGTCAGCAAGCCACCGTTAACCGCAGCCACGACTTCAGCCTTGCGCCTGACGACCCAACGCGTGGTGTTCGGCGGCGGCAACGAGTCCAGCGTAAGCGGCTCGCCGAGCGGGCCGATTACCTGTGCGGGGCGGATTTTCTGGTTCTCGATCATCTTTACCCTCGTTCGCCGGTGTCGTTCATGCCGGCGACATAGGTGACAGTGCATCCACCACGTTTTCGATTGACTGAACTGGTCTGGTTAACAAGGTCGAAACGCTCGGTAATGCGTTCAAGCGAGAACGCCGCGCGACGACTGAAGCTTCCGAACGCGCGTACCGGGCCGGTTCCCTGGAACTCGTCAAGCGCGTTGCGTGCCTCGACCGCAGCAAGCAGGCGTGTGCGCAGAGCATGCCAGTCGGGATGCGCACAGCCTAGCAGTGCGTCCCCTTCCGGAGCAGCGGGCGACCATTGGCCGGGATCGAAAACAATGTTCATGGCGAGTCCTATAGACCCGCTTTGGTCAAGGCGAGGTAAAGGCGCGCTTTACCTTCCATTGACGATGATTAATCGACGTTGACGGTCTCGGGTGCCGGAAAGTTGCCGCGGGTTCACCTTGAAGCCGCTTGCCCCTATATGGCCTGCGATCATGGCAAGCACCCAGCTTCAGACCTCCGGCTCTAACCCGGATGACGCCGCGTGGCTCTTCCAGCTATCCGGTCCGATGGCGGACAGGCGGATCGTCGTTGCCATGTCCGGCGGGGTCGACAGCTCCGTCGTGGCTGCACTCGCGGCACAAAGCGGCGCCGAGGTCATTGGCGTGACCCTGCAACTATACGACTATGGCGCGGCGACGGGCCGCAAGGGCGCCTGCTGTGCCGGCGACGACATCCGCGATGCGCGCGCCGTGGCGGACCGCCTTGGCATCGCGCACTATGTTTTCGACCACGAAAGCCGCTTTCGCGAGGAGGTCGTGGAAACCTTCGCCGACGAATACATGGCCGGCAAGACGCCGATCCCGTGCATTCGCTGCAATATGGGGCCGAAGTTCACCGACCTGCTGCAAATGGCGCGCGACCTCGGGGCCGATTGCCTTGCAACCGGGCACTATGTCCGCCGCGTCGAAGGAGCTGCTGGATCCGAGCTGCACCGGGCTCTCGATCCCGCACGCGACCAGAGCTACTTCTTGTACGGGACTACTGAAGAGCAGCTCGATTTCCTGCGCTTTCCGCTTGGAGGACTGCCCAAGAGCGAAACGCGTGCCATTGCCGAAGCATTTGGGCTCGGCGTTGCCGCCAAGCCGGACAGCCAGGACATCTGCTTCGTGCCTGATGGCGACTACGCCAAGGTGGTTAGCGCGATTCGCCCCGAAGGCGTGCTGCCGGGCGAAATCGTCCACGCCCGGACCGGCGAAGTGCTCGGAGAGCATCGCGGCGTGATTCACTACACCGTCGGACAGCGACGCGGGCTCGAAATCGGCGGACAGCCAGAGCCGCTCTATGTGACCGGGATCGACGCGCCCGGCCGCCGCGTCATGGTTGGCCCTCGCGAAATGCTGGCGGTGGCAAGGGCGGGCATTACGGAAACGAATCGTATCGGCCCGCTGCCCGCGGAACCGCTCACCGCCAAGGTCCGCTCGCTCGCCAGGCCGGTGCCGGTCAGTCTCAAAGGAGAACTCGGAGGCGGCGCGCCGGCGACTCTGCACTTCGACCTGCCGGAATATGGAGTCGCGCCGGGGCAGGCTGCCGTGATCTATGCCGGAGAGCGCGTGGTCGGTGGCGGCTGGATCGAAACGACGACTGGTAGCGACGGTTCAGGCGATCAATCTGCAACTTCGAAAGCGCAGCCCTCGCCCTTGCGGTAACGCGCGGTTTCGCTTGCAACAGGGAAGACCCGTGCAGTCACGGTCTGCTCTTCATCGTCTTCGCTCAGCGAAACCAGGCCCATGCCGGGCAGGAAATCGTCGCGACACTGTTCGAGCGGCCGCCCGGCGACGAACCGGCAGGAACAGCCGATCCGCGAAGCATAGGCGGCACCCGCTTCGGCACGAGCCGTCAAAGGTTTCCAGAACCAGACCAGCGCAGCGATTGCCGCCAGAATCGACCAGAAAAGCACGCGTCGCTGCCAGCCCCGTCGCCGAGGCGCCTGCCTAGTTGCGCTACGCTTCATTGTGGGTGTTGCCTTCCCCTCCGGCCCCGCGCATGGGATGCACCACCATGTCGAAGCGCTGGCTCTCCCTTATCCCGATGCTGCTTGTTCTGCCAAGCCTGTCGGGGTGTGGACAAGCCGATTCGGCCAGCCAAGGCCCTGCTGCGCCGAGCGAAACCTCGCTGGCGGCAATCGGACCCGATCCAGCGACCGACAAGATCGAGCTTGCGCGCACGATCGACCGGCTTTTCGACGATGAGGCGGTCGGAGAGACCCGCGCGCTGCTGGTGATGCATGGCGGCGAGATCGTCGCTGAGCGCTATGCCCAGGGCTACAATCGCAACACGCGGTTTCTCGGCTGGTCGATGACCAAATGCGTGACCGGAATCATGATCGGCATGCTGGTCAGCGACGGACGTTTGCGACGCGACGAATCGGCTCCGGTCGCTCTGTGGGCGAGGCCGGGCGATCCGCGTGGCGAAATTACGCTGCGGCAGCTCCTCCAGATGCGGACGGGTCTCCGACACTCCGAAAGCGCCGAACCGGTTCATGACTCGGATACGGCGCGCATGTTGTTCCTCGACGGCCGCGAAAACATGGCGCGCTTTGCCGAGGCGCAGCCGCTCGAGACCGAACCGGGGTCGGTATACAAGTATTCGTCCGGCGCGAGCGTGATACTTTCCGACATCGCCACCCAGGTGCTGACTCGCAGCAGTGATCCGGCGCGGCGGCGCGCGGCGGTGGACACGTTCCTGCGCACCCGGCTGTTCGATCCGGCCGGTATGGATTCGATGGTTCCCGAGTTCGATACCTCCGGCACCTTCATCGGAGCAGCCATGCTTCATGGCACGGCGCGGGACTGGGCCAAGCTCGGCGAGTTCCTGCGGAACGGCGGATCGGTTCGCGGAGCGCAGATCATCCCGCGCCGCTGGATCGAATTCATGCGCTCGCCTTCTCCGAAGAACCCCGGCTTTGGCGCGCATCTGTGGCTGAACCGTCGCTATCCCGATGGCAGTGCGCAGCTGTTTCCAGAACGCGCACCGAAAAGCCTGTTCGGGTGCATCGGCCATCTTGGGCAATACGTGATCAGCTCGCCCGACCAGAAACTGACCGTGGTCCGGCTCGGCCAGACCCCAGACGATAAACGCGAGGAACTACGGCGCCGACTGGGCGACCTCGTCACGTTGTTTCCGGTCGGCTAGAGGAAGAACCGGCCCTCGACCACGGTCACGCAGCCGCCTTCCAGCCACACCCGATCCCCGTCGAGGCGGCAAGTCAGGTATCCGCCGCGCGACGATGCCTGAAAGGCGGTAAGGCTCTCGCGGCCCAGCCTTTCGGTCCAGAACGGCGTCAGGACGGCATGGGCCGATCCGGTGACAGAATCCTCGTCGACGCCAGCGCCGGGAACGAAGACCCGGCTTATGATGTCGGTATCTGCACCTCTCGCGGTGCAAATGAACTGTTCGTCCCCGATTGCGGCGAGAGCGCGAAAATCCGGCTTGAGCGAGCGGACTTGCTCTTCATCTTCGAAAATCAGCAGGGCATAGCGGTCACTGCTTCGCCATACCTCCAGCGGCTCGCTGCCAAGCGCGGCCACCGCCTCGGGGAAATCACCCGGTTGAGTCTCGATGGCAGGCAGCGCAACGCCGTAGCCCTCTCCGTCTCGGCGAACCTCGAGTATTCCCGCTTTGCGCGTGCGAAAACGCACGGATTCTCGGGTATCGTCCTGACCGAGCGATACATATCCTGCCGCCAGCGTCGCGTGGCCGCACAGCCGGATTTCATTCGTCGGCGTGAACCAGCGCAGTTCCCAGTCGGCCTCACCGGTCGCATCGCGAACCAGGAAGGCGGTTTCGGCAAAATTGTTCTCTTCGCCGATGGCTTGAAGAACGTCGTCCTCAAGCCAGCGATCCAGAATCATGACTGCAGCCTGGTTCCCCGAGAACGGCTCCGTGGCAAAGGCATCGACGTGCCAGTAGGGGGCAGATTCACGCAATGGTCAACTTGCTGCAGGCGAATCGGGCAATACGTCGCGCGCAGCAATGCCGACTTCGTCGATCAGTCCTTCGGGGTCGGGATGGATGAGAATTTCGACTTCGGGAAATTCTTCGTGAAGCCGCCGTTCGATGTCGTCCATCACCTTGTGCGCCTCGCGAATGGTCATGGTCGGGTCGATCCAGACGTGAAACTGCACGAAATCGCGATTGCCCGAGGTGCGTGTTCGCAGGTCGTGGACTCCGCGCAGGTCCGGCTGACGTGCCATGACTTCGAGAAAGCGTTGCCGCTTTTCCGCAGGCCATTCATGGTCCATCAGTTGCTTGATAGCCTTTTGAGACGCGCCCCATGCGCCCCAGCCCAGCCAGGCCGCGATGATGAAGCCGAAAATCGGGTCGGCGCCTGCAACGCCGACATATTGATCGAGCGCGAGCGCCGCGATGACGGCGAGGTTGAGCAACAGGTCCGACTGGTAATGAACGTGATCGGTCTCGATGGCGAGACTGGCGGTCTTGCGGATCACATAGCGCTGCCAGGCCAGCAGGGCAAAGGTGGCGACGATCGCCACCAGGGAAACGGCGATGCCTTCACCCGCCGCTTCGGTACGCGAGCCACCGATAAATTGTTCCACTGCACGCGCGGCGATTGCCAGGGCGGAAATCGAGATGAGGACGACCTGGAACATCGCAGCGATAGCCTCGGCCTTGCCGTGCCCGAAGCGATGCTTGTCGTCGTCCGGCTGCGAGGCGATCCAGACGCCCGCGAGTGTCGCCAGGCTCGCAACAAGATCGAGCAGAGTGTCGGCAAGGCTGCCGAACATCGCGGTCGACCCCGTCTGCCAAGCAGCCCAGCCCTTGAGCGCAAGCAGGAACAAGGCCACCGCAATGCTCGCAAGAGCCGCACTGCGACGCAGGGTTTGCTGGTCCATGTTCATGGATAAAGCATCGTGCTGGCCCAACCCGTACCGCTTCTTTCGAAACGATGCCGTTCGTGGAGGCGGTGAGGACGATCGATCCAGAATTCGATCGCCTTCGGAGCAAGGCGGAAACCCGTCCAGTGCGGCGGGCGGACTACATCTCCACCGGCGAATCGATTCTCTGCCTCGTCGTAGCGAGCAAGGAATGTCGAGCGCGCATCAAGCGGCGCGGACTGGTCCGATGCCACAGCGCCAAGCTGCGAATCGCGCGAACGGCTGGCGAAATAGGCATCGGCCGTGGCCTCGTCGACCTTGCCGAGCGGTCCTTCGATACGGATCTGGCGGCGCAGGCTCTTCCAATGGAAAAGCAAGGCGGCCTGCGGATTTTCGGAGATCTCGCGGCCCTTGCGACTATGCGAATTGGTGTAGAACACGAATCCGTCGGGTCCATGGCCCTTGAGCAGCACCATGCGGACGGAAGGCGCGCCCGACGCATTTGCAGTGGCAAGCGCCATCGCATTGGCATCGTTCGGCTCGCTCTGGCGCGCTTCTGCGAACCAGCGGTCGAAAATCGCGAATGGGTCTCCGTCGTGGAGCAGTTCTATTTCATCGGTAGCGGGCACGTCTGTGTTCCGTTGCAAGGACACGATCTGGAATTGGATAGCCGGTTTGACGAACCGGATTTTCGCATCGGGCGCAACCCCCTTTACGGGCAATGGCCCTTCCGGACTTTGATCGAAGGCAAGTCAAGCAGGCAGGCGCGACTTGTTCTTGCGCGCGCAAGCACCTAGCTATCGGTCATGGCCAAGGATCCATATTCCATTCTGGGAGTTGCGCGCGGGGCGAGCGAGAAGGAGGTCAAGTCGGCCTATCGCAAGCTCGCCAAAGAGCTTCACCCCGATGCCAACAAGGACAATCCCAAGGCGACCGATCGCTTCAGCGAGGTGACGCAGGCATACGACCTGCTCTCCGACAAGGAAAAGCGCGCCCAGTTCGATCGTGGCGAGATCGACATGGACGGCAATCCGATTGGCGGTTTCGGCTTCGGAGGCGGTCCGGGCGGCGGCCAGCGTGGTTTTCGTGCCGAAGGTTTCGGGGGCGCAGAGGGCGTCGATCTAGGAGATATCCTCTCGGAAATGTTCGGCGGCCGAGGCGGCATGGGCGCAGGAATGGGCGGAGCCCGGCCCGGCGGGCGTCAACGAGCCGCGCCACGCGGCGCCAACATGCAGTATCGCCTCAAGGTCTCGCTAACCGACGCCGCAACTCTCGCCGATCAGCGCATCACTCTGGCCGACGGCAAGACAATCGACCTCAAGCTGCCCAAGGGCGTAGAGGACGGCACCCAGATGCGTCTCCCCGGCAAGGGTGAGCAGGGTCCGGGTGGTGCGGGCGATGCACTGGTGACGATCCAGATCGGTTCGCACCCCTTTTTCACGCGCGATGGCGACGATTTGCGACTGAACCTGCCGGTAACTCTCGACGAGGCGCTACGCGGCGCCAAGGTCAAGGTGCCTACAGCAGACGGCGCAGTCATGCTCTCGATCCCCGCTGGAACCAGCACTGGCAAGGTACTGCGGCTCAAGGGAAAGGGGTTCACTCGCAAGGACGGGACTCGTGGCGACCAGTTGGTAACCGTCGAAATCGTGCTTCCGGAGAAGGACGAGGATCTTCTTTCCCGCCTGGAAGGCTGGCAGGACACCCGAGCGGTGCGCGCCAAGCTCGGTGTCTAGGCAATTGCCGGAGACTCCCGAGCCATCGACCGTGAGTTCTGACCTGTGACCGAGCCGGAAGTGGAGGAAAGCCCCGGTGGCGTGCTCGACCTCTCGCCCGAAGCGCGACGCAGACGGGCTGTCACCTTGCGAGGCCGGATCGAATCGGAAATCCTTCAGAAGGCCGGACCCGGCACGCGCATTTTCATGGTCGCCAAGCGAGTATGGGCGGGCGTCTACCACGATGGCTTCGTTCATGCTGGCAACTTCGCCTACATGGCCCTGCTCTCGCTGTTTCCATTCTTTATCGCCGCGGCGGCTTTCGTTTCGCTCATCGGCGAACAGGGGCAGCGGGACGCATCGATAAATGCCATCCTTGTTGCCCTGCCGCGCACGGTCGGCAACGCGATAGGACCGGTCGCGCGTGACGTGGTCGCCGCCCGGCAAGGCTGGCTGCTGTGGGTCGGCGGCGCCTTCGGACTGTGGACCGCAAGCAGCATGATCGAGACGATCCGCGACATCCTGCAGCGATCCTACGGGACCGTCGCGACGCGGGCCTTCTGGCAATACCGTATCGATTCGATGGGAGTCATTTTCGGATCGGTGGTCCTGCTCCTGCTGGCCCTTGGCGCACAGGTGGCGATGACGGCCGTCCAGCACTTCCTTGAGGCGTACTTTCCGGCGCTGGACAGCATCCTGAACGGCCTGATCGTCACCCGGCTGGTATCTGCCGCAGTCCTGTTTGCCGCAATCCTCGTCCTGTTCCGCACCCTGACGCCGCAGCAATATCAGGGGAGCAGCTATCCCAAATGGCCCGGCGCGCTGTTCGTTGCTGCCTGGTGGACTCTCCTGATCGAGGTGCTGCCCTTTGTGCTGCGGCGCTTCTTCAGTTACGATTTGACCTATGGAAGCCTTGCCGGCGTAATGATCGCGCTTTTCTTTTTCTGGCTGGTAGGCTTTGGAGTTGTAGTGGGGGCGTCCCTCAACGCTGCCCTTGCGGTCGTGCCCGAAGAAGAGGCATTGATCGACGAGGCTGGCGATAGCGAGTGACCGATAAAAAGACGGACGGGTGGAAATGAGCGGTTTGATGCAAGGCAAGCGGGGCCTCGTTATGGGCCTAGCAAACGACAAGTCGCTTGCCTGGGGTATTGCGCAGCAGCTTCATCAACATGGGGCGGAACTGGCGTTTTCCTATCAGGGCGAAGCGCTGGAAAAGCGCGTAAGACCGCTTGCCGCGAGCCTTGGCAGCGATTTCCTGATCGATTGCGACGTGTCCGAAATGAGCACGCTCGACAAGGCTTTCGATGAACTGGCAAAGACCTGGCCGACCATCGATTTCGTCGTTCACGCCATCGGCTTTTCGGACAAGAACGAACTGCGCGGTCGGTTTGTCGATACGAGCCTCGACAACTTCCTGATGACGATGAACATTTCCGCCTACAGCCTCGTCGCCGTGGCCCAGCGCGCCGCCCGCATGATGCCCGAAGGCGGATCGATGCTGACGCTAACCTATTATGGCTCGGAGAAAGTCGTCCCGCATTACAACGTGATGGGTGTGGCCAAGGCGGCTCTCGAAGCGAGCGTGCGCTATCTGGCGAACGACCTCGGCCCCGATGGCATCCGGGTCAACGGCCTGTCAGCCGGGCCGATCAAGACCCTGGCGGCGAGCGGCATCGGTGATTTCCGCTACATCCTGCGCTGGAACGAGCTCAATTCGCCGCTGCGCCGGAACGTGACCATCGACGACGTTGGCGGTGCCGGTCTGTACCTGCTGTCGGACCTGGCCTCCGGCGTCACCGGAGAGGTCCACCATGTCGACGCAGGCTATCACGTCGTCGGCATGAAGCAGGAAGACGCGCCCGATATCGCTCTGGGTTGAGCAGCAGGTTCCTGACTAGACCCGCTCGATGATGATCGCGGGCGCCATGCCGCCCGCAGCGCACATCGTGACGAGTCCATAACGCCCGCCTGACCGCTCCAGTTCGTCGAGCGCCGTTCCGATCAGCATCGAGCCGGTCGCGCCGATCGGGTGGCCGAGCGCGATGGCGCCGCCGTTCACGTTGACTTTCGATCGGTCGAGATCGAGGTCACGCATGAATTTTTCGGCCACCACGGCGAAGGCCTCGTTGATTTCCCAGACGTCGATATCGTTTTTCGACAGACCGGCACGCTGGAGAGCCTTTTGCGCAGCCGGTACCGGTGCATTCAGCATCAGGGTCGGATCGCCACCCATGTTGGCATAGGCAACGATTCGCGCGCGCGGGGTCAGGCCATGCTTCTGCGCATGTTCACCCGAGCAGACGAGGATTGCCGCGGCACCGTCGACGACGCCCGAACTGTTGCCTGCGTGATGGACCGGATCCCATTGCAGATCGGGAAAGCGCCGCGTGATCTTGTCGCCGTAGGTCTCGCCTGCCCCCAGATCGATGGCTTGCACGGCGGCAAAGGCGGGCTTCAGGCTTGCCATACTTTCCAGCGTGGTATCGGGCCTCGGCAATTCGTCATGATCGAGCGCGACACTTCCGTCCTCGTTCATGACTTGCACGATGGACCGCGAGAACCGGCCTTCGGCGATAGCGCGTCCGGCACGCTGCTGGCTCTCGACAGCAAGGGCATCGAGCACGTCGCGTCCCATGCCTTCCAGTGCGGCGATGGCGTCGGCGCAGACGCCCTGATGGGATTGCGGATGAAGCGCGTCGAGCGCCGCATTGCCTGCGCCCATTCGCATCGGAGCCAGTCCCGCTTCGGTTTCTTCCCGCGCCAGGCTGGCCGTGTAGCTCATCATTTCGCAGCCGCCGCCGACGAGGCAGTCTTCCATCCCGGACATGACCGATGCGGCAGCCAGGGCGACAGAGGTAATTCCGCCGCCGCAGAACCGGTCGAGCGTAGTGCCACTGACCGAGACATCGTAGCCTGCGGCCAGTGCCGCCATGCGGCCCATGTCTCCGCCCTGATGGCCCTTCTGTGCCGAGGTCGACCAGATGACGTCGTCGATCGTCGCCGTATCGATGCCGTTGCGGTCACGCAACGCCGCCAGAACCGTCGCGCCAAGGTGTTGCGGGTGCAGGTGTGCAAGCGCTCCCTTGCCGGGTTTGCCTATCCCGCGCGGCGTCCGCACGGCGTCGATGATGAATGCCTCTGGCATGTGCCCTTCGCAACCTCACGTCCAAAATTATCCTATAGTGCAACTTTAGCAGAAGTGCTGCGCAAGGCAAGCGCGCTGGTCGCCTATCAGAGCGGCCAGTTCGCTGCCGGAATGCCGGGCACTTTCATGCGTGCTCTCGCTATCGAGCCGCTGCCGCGCGACACCACGAAAAGGTCGCGCAGATCGGGCCCGCCCCATGCGAGATTGGTGGGAAAATTGATCCGGGCTCCGGTCGGATCGTGGATCAAGGTCGAGAGCCTCCCCATGCGATCTACCGAAACGATACGGTTGGCGAACGGCAGGGTAACGAAAAGGCTCCCGTCCCGGTTCATCACAAGGCCGTCGCAATATCCCGTCAAGCCGCGTTGGCGGGCGGACATGGCCCGGATTTCCGCCGCCTTCTGGTCCGCCACCACCTTTCCCAGTTCAGGACTTGCGTATCGTTTGTTGGACAGGCCGCCATCCGCCGCTCGTTCCCATGTCACGATCCGGCCCTCGGCAGTCAGCGCGGCGAGAAGCTGGTCATCGTTCGACCCAAGACACAGGCCGTTCACGCCGCGCAGTCCGCGCGCAACGACGCGAGCTGAACCGTCGAGTGAGACGGCGAAGATGAACCCTTCTGCCTGCCTTGTACCGATATTCCCGACAGTCCAGCCGCTGTGGCTGCAATAGATGGTGCCGTCGCGCGCCACGACCGGACAGTTCGAAGCTACCAGTTTTCGCCCTTCCAGTTCCGCGACCAAAATCTCGACCGCGCCGGTCGCCGGATCGATCCGCCGCAGCGGTCCATCACGGCCATGCAGCGCGCCTACGCTGGCCGCGACAATGCGGCCCTGACCATCGAAGGCCATGCCACCAGTCGCGACAGGATCTCCGATATAGGACACGCTCCCGCCGGGCCGTCGCAATCCAACGGCCGCGTTTGAGCAAGAGAAGGCAATCGTTCCGTCCGGCGCTGTCACCAGCCCTTCGGCTCCTTCGATCCCTTCGATGACGACTTCGAAGTCGTCAGGCGATAGATCCGGCGGGCGTTTTTCCAGCGCCCTTGCCAATGTAGCTGGGCCAGAGATCGACGCCAGAGCCGCAAGGGCAATAAGTTGTCGCCGGTTCACGACACGGTGGAGATCAGCGCCCTTGCCAGACCGGTGCGCGCTTTTCGGCGAAGGCACGGGGGCCTTCCTTCGAATCTTCCGTCGCAAGCACGATCTTGTTGCGCTCACGCGAGAGGCGGCGAAGGTCGGTATCGCTGCGGTCTACAGACTGGCGCGCCACGCGCAGGCTTTCGGTCACCGCGACAGGCGCATTGGCCATGATCGAGCGGGCGAGACCCAGCGCGGTTTCCATCAGGTTTTCAGGCTCGACCACCCGATTGACCATGCCATAGCCAGCCGCGAATTCGGCGGAGAACGCCTCACCGGTTGCGATCAGCTCGAGCGCGACGTTGCGCGGAAGGACGCGCGAGAGGCGTGAGTTACCGCCGCCATTGGCCATCAGGCCGCGCTTGACTTCGGGCAGGCCGAAACGCGTGCCAGTCGTGGCGACGATCATGTCACAGGCGAGGCACAGCTCTGTACCGCCGCCAAGTGCCGGACCGTCCACCGCCGCGATCCACGGCTTGTCCTTGATCGCATCGACGAAGCCCGCAAAACCCGCATCGTTCGGGCGCAGCTCCTGCACCCGGCCTGCTGCGATGACCTTAAGGTCCGCCCCGGCGCAAAACATGCCCGGCGTTGCCGAGGTGAGGATCGCGACCCGGATCGCCGGATCGGCCTCGACCCGGTCGACCGCGGCATTGAGCGCCTGCGCCGTCTCGATGTTGACGGCATTGCGCGCATCGGGCCGGTTGAACCGGATCAGCGCGATATGGTCTTCAACCACTTCGAAAAGCAGCGGCTCGGGTGCGGTGTCTTGGCTCATCTCATGTCCTCGGTCGAAGCGGTCAGGTTTCGTCTCGGCTGAACACGAAAGCGGTGGACTTGGTCAAGCCGTTAGAGATCGTCGCGATGGCGCGCCTTGCGCCCGGCACCTGCCGTTCGCCGCAGCGGTCGCTCACCTGCGAGGCCGCCTCGATCATCTGGGTCATGCCGTGGAGGCGTCCTTCGCCCAGCGCCCCGCCGCCCGTGTTGATTGGTAGCTTCCCGCCAAGAGCGGCATGGCCATCGCGAAGGAAGGCAAGGCCTTCGCCGCGCTTGCAGATACCCAGGCCTTCCAGCCACAGGAATACGAAGGGGCTGAATCCGTCATAAAGATGGGCGTTGTCCATATCACCGGGCGCCATGCCGCTCGAAGCCCAGATGCGATCCGCAACCTGTTCGCAGCCAGTCCAGATGTCTTCCAGCGTCATCGGCACACCGGTCGGCGGCGAATGGGTTCCGGCGGCCATGCCGCTCAGCAGGGCTGGCTTTTGCCTGAGGTCGCGAGCTCGCTCTGCCGAAGTCAGCAGGATGGCCGCGCAGCCGTCCACCGGAATGTCGCAATCGAGGATCGACATCGGATCGGCGATCATGCGGGCATCGAGATAGTCGTCGCGCTCCAGCGTCTTGCCGAGCCAGTACCCGTTGGGATTGAGCTGGGTGTTCGCGCGGTTGTCGACGATGTAGCGCGCCATGTCCTCGCGCGAATAGCCGAACATCTCGAAGTAGCGGCGCAACACCGTCGCCGCCCAGGCTGGCGGCACGGAAAAGCCGAAGGGCGCGAAATACTGATCCTGCCCACTGGCATAGGCGCTGTCGAAGTTGATGTAGCTGCCTGCCGGGACGTGCAGCGCGCGATAGACCACGGCATGGCTGCACACCCCGCTCGCCACGGCCATTGCCGCATCGATAAACGCCTGAGTGACCATGCCGTTGGTCCAGCCGGTATAGGCGATCTGGTTCTGCACGCCGAGCTGTTCGCCGAGGTACCAGGGCGTCACCACGTCGACGCCCTCCACCGTGCCCTTCGCGCCGCCATAGCGCGGCATGCCCGGCGAAGTCGCGATGCCATCGAGATCGCGCCGCGTCAGTCCTGCATCGGCAAGTGCCGTGTCGATCGCGTCCTTGGCCAGTTGCACCAGCGGCGTTTCAGACCGGCGGGTGAGCGCGGAATAGCCGATGCCCGCAACTGCGACCTTGTTGGCAAAAGCCCACATCAGCTCTGCCCTCCTACGGCGCGGAACTGCGGCAAGGCGCAGTCTTCGCTGATGCGCTCGAATTCAACCTGCAACGGCATGCCAAGCCGCAGGTCTTCTGCTCGGGAACCGGGAAGGTTCGCCACGAGCAGCAGGTGCGGTTGCTCCACAAGCTCGACGATCCCGACCAGCAGCGGCAACTTGTCGGCAAATGCCGGGCCGGGCGAGTGATGGATTTCCGTCCAGGAAAACAGCTTGGCCTCACCGGACACGTCTTCGAATGCGAGATCGACCGAGCCACAGGCAGGGCAATTCATCGACGGCGCGTGGTTCCAGTGGCGACACTGGCGGCAGCGCTGAATTGCGAGGCGGCCTTCGTTCGCGGCCCGCCAGTAGTCGGCGCTGGCATCGTCTGGAAACGGGCGCGGACGCACCGCTTCTTGCTTTTCGGAAGTGTCGCTCACCGGGTCACTCTCCACCAGATATAGCACTCAAGTGCAATTTTCATAGCCCGCTCTGCCGCAATCCATGCCATCATGCAAGCACGGATGCCAAGAATCGTTGACGCGCGATGCGGTTCGCCATAATTACACTTAATTGCAAAATTCAGGAGAGGTCCCTTGACCACACAGGCAACCCTCGAGGCAATCCCCGCGCATGTACCGCCCGAGCTGGTCGGCTCGTTCAATTTCTATACCTCCGAACAGATGGTCCCGACGCCGCTGGGCGATCCGCAGGCAGCGACCAGCACCCTGCATTCCGGTCCGCCTGTGTTCTATGCGCCTAACAACACCCGAAATGGCGAAGGCACCTGGGTCGTGGTTCGCGCCGAGGACCAGCGCAAGGTCCTGCAGGACGGCATCACCTTTTCGAGCAACCGCCGGCTGTTTGCATCGGCGCTCGGCGAAGACTGGCCGCTGATCCCGCTGGAGATCGATCCGCCCGATCACGCCAAATGGCGCTCGCTGCTCAATCCGCTTTTGTCGCCCAAGCGCGTCGTGGCGCTCGAGCCAGCCGTGCGCGAACGCGCCGAGTTCCTGATCGAGGGCATCAAATCGCGCGGCAACGAATGCGAGATAATGAACGAGTTCTGCTTCCCGTTTGCGGTGAGCATCTTCCTGCAGTTCCTCGGCATCGGCAACGAGAACCTCGCCATGTTCGTCGACTGGGCGATGGACCTGCTGCACGGCGCTCCCGACAAGCGCACTGCAGCCGCTCGACGCTTCATCGCTTACCTCGATGATCTGCAGGCCGAACGCCGCAAGAAGCCGACCGACGACTTCATGTCCTTCGTCACCCAAGCCCAGGTCGACGGCCGCGGGATGACCGAACAGGAAGTTCGCGCCATGAGCGTGCTGCTTCTGATCGGCGGGCTGGACACTGTTGCGGCTGCACTCGGCTTCGATTTCTACTACCTCGCGCAAAATCCGGACCAGCAGGCACTGCTTCGCGCGGAGCCTGCAAGGCTGGTTCTGGCGGCAGAAGAATTGCTGCGCGCCTATCCGACCGTCACACCGACGCGCAAGGCAACCGTCGATGTCGTGCTCAACGGCGCGCCGATCAAGGCAGGCGATCTCGTGGCCTGCCCGTCGATGACAGCCAACCGCGATCCGGCGGAATTTAACGATCCCGATTCCATTATCCTCGACCGCGAAGACAACCGCCACGTCGCCTTCGCCTATGGCGTCCACCGCTGCCTCGGCTCGCATCTCGCCCGCCGCGAGATCGTCATCGGCCTTGAGGAATGGCTGGCGCGGATCGGTCCGTTCCGCATCAAGGAAGGCACGACGCCGATCACGCACGGCGGCTTCGTCTTCGGGGTCCACGACCTCGTACTGACCTGGGATTGAGGAGCGCAACCATGCGAATAAAGATCGATGGCGCGAAATGTCAGGGCAATGCCCGCTGCTGGGCGCTGGCGCCCGACATGTTCGAACTGAACGACGAAGGCTACATGGAAGAAGGCGTCATCGACGTCCCTGAAGGTGAGGAGAAACGCGCCTCCCGTGCCGCGCGAGCCTGCCCCGAGCGCGCTCTCACCATAATCGACGAATAGTCGATGCGGGCGGAGAGGACAGGATCGCGGCAGTTTCGACAGGCGTTGCTGGGTTGCGCTGCGACCGGCAGCGTCCTGGCAGCGTCGGTAGTCTCCGCCAGCCCGCCCGGCGGCCAGACCACCCCGGCCCCGCCACCAGGCGCGACACTGGAAACGGCCGGCCCGCCCAAATGGCCTGAACCGGCAAGAGCACCTGCTGGCGCGCCCAACGTCCTCATCATCATGACCGACGACGTGGGTTTCGGATCGACCTCCACTTTCGGCGGCCCCGTTCCCACAACAACGTTCGATGCGCTGGCGCGTGAGGGCCTGCGCTACAATCGCTTCCATACCACCGCAATCTGTTCGCCGACCCGCGCTTCGCTGCTTACCGGGCGCAATCCGCAGGATGTCGGCGTGGGCTATGTGACCAACTGGTCGAGCGGGTTCGACGGCTATAATTCGATGATCCCGAAAAGCGCGGGCACCCTGCCGCAAGTGCTGCGCGCAAACGGCTACGACACGGCCATGTTCGGCAAGGGCCATATTACGCCGGAATGGGAACAGGGACCGAACGGTCCGTTCGACAGATGGCCCACGGGCCTTGGCTTCGATTACTTCTACGGCTTCCTCGGTGCCGACACGAGCGCCTTTCAGCCGTCGCTGATCGAGAACACGCGGCCGTCGCTCAAACCGCGCGAACCGGATTACCACCTTGACCGCGACCTTGCCGATCACGCTATCGACTGGATCGCCGAGCAGCGCGCCACAACGCCCGACCGGCCCTTCTTTATCTACCTCGCGCCGGGTACCGCCCATGCCCCAAACCACGCGCCCAGGGAGTGGCTGGAGCGATTTCGCGGCAAGTTCGATGGCGGTTGGGACAAGCTGCGAGAGGAAATCGTAAGCCGCCAAAGGAAGCTCGGGGTCATTCCACCAGGCACGCAGGATGCGCCGCGTCCCGAAACCCTGCCTCGGTGGGCCGATCTCTCACTTGAACGCCAGCGACTTTATGCCCGCTACATGGAGGCCTATGCGGCCTCTCTCGCCTATGCCGACCACGAAATCGGCCGCGTGATCGCCTCGCTGCGCGATAGTGGTGAGATCGACAATACGATGATCGTCTATATCCAGGGCGACAACGGAGCGAGCGCAGAAGGCAGTTTCGACGGCAAGCTGTTCGAGCAGTCTGCTCTGGCAGGCGTGAAGGAAGACCCGGCCTACGCCGAGAAGCATATCGACGATATCGGGACCGAGAGGGCTTACAACCTCAACACCGGTGGGTGGGGCTGGGCGATGAACGCGCCGTTCCCCTGGGCGAAGCGCTATGGCTCGCATCTTGGCGGTACGCGCAACGGCATGGTCATATCGTGGAAGGGGCACATTGCCGATCGCGGAGGTCTGCGAAGCCAGTACCTGCACGTCAGCGACATCATGCCGACCGTGCTCGAAGCAGCAGGCATTGCCGCGCCCGAGCAACTCAATGGCGTGCGCCAGAAGCCCGTTACCGGAATCAGCGCAGCCTATACCCTCAAGTCCAGGACAGCGCCGTCCCGCCGCACCAGCCAGATTTTCGCCATGAGCGAAAACCTGGCGATCTATCGCGACGGTTGGATGGCCTCGAGCAAGCCGAAGGTGACGCCATGGGATGCAGTGCCACCTGCGCCTGTCAAACTGGCGGACAGAAGTTGGGAACTTTACAATCTCGACCGCGACTTCAGCCAGTCGCGCGATGTGGCCAAGGACTATCCGGAACGGCTGTCCTCACTCGTCGGAGAATTCTGGAATGAGGCCCGCAATGGCCAGATCTTCCCGATCCATTCCACCGATGGCCAGCAGAAGGGCCGGCCCGATCCCAATCGCGACAGACGGCAATTCGTCTACACCCGGCCAGTCACGCAGGTCGCCGAAGCGGCTGCACCGCACATTGTCGGGCGCTCCTTCACGATCGAGGCCGACCTTGTTGCCGGTGAGGCGACCAACGGCGTACTCGTCGCACATGGCGGCAGGTTCAGCGGCTATTCGCTGTTCATGGACAAGGGGCGGCCGGTCTTTACCTACAACCTCACCCCGGCTCACCTGACACGCATCGAAGCGACTGCGCCGCTGATGCCTGGGCCGCACCGCATCGCCCTCACCTTCGCGATGGACGAGGAGAAGGGCCGTTCGCCCGCGACCGTCAGGATCATGGTGGACGGCAAGGAAGTGGCGTCAGGCCGCGTGCCGCAAACCTTTGCGCTCGTCGTCTCTCACAGCGAGGGTTTCGACGTCGGAGCGGACAATGTCAGCGCCGTCGATCCCGGATACGAAACAGAAAACAGCCGGTTCAGCGGGGTGCTGAACCGGCTGGTATTCTTGCTGTCAAACTGAGCCAAGGCGGGTTTGGCGGGAGAGGATGCCTCCCCCGCCTCAACTCAGAACTGGAAGCGAACGCCTGCCGTGAAGGCCCGACCGATCACATCGTAGGTCGAGATGTTGGTCGGCAGGTTCACGCCGGGAACGGTGCCCGGAATGATCGGCGGATCCTTGTCGAACAGGTTGTTCACGGTCGTGAAGAACTCGAACTTGCCGTCATTATGCGGCACGATCCAGCGCAGCGACAGGTCGGTATAGACCACCGAGCCGACGGTCGGATTGACGAAGTTCGACAGGGCCACGTTGCCGGCGTTCACATGGGTCATCTTGCCGATGTACTGCTCGGTCAGCGTAATGCCGAAGTGCTCGGTCGAATAGTCGACCGAAAGCGAACCGCGCCAGCGCGGATAGGCAACCGGGTTCGAGCCGACGACGTTCTTGCCCGCCCAGTGAATCACTGGCTGGCCTGCATAGGCCTGGGTGTCGAACTTATCGAGGTAGTTGGCATAGAGACGCAGCGACAGCGCGCCCGAGTTGCCCACCTGAGTACGATAGCTGGCGTCAAAGTCGATGCCCGTCGTGTTCAGGAAAGCGATGTTCGCTTCCGAAATGCGGATGAGCGAAGGGAACTCGTTGGGCGACGGGCGTGTGATCAGCGCACACTCCGGCGTGTTGGGGCCGAAAGTGTAGCAGTTGTTCAAAATCTGCGCCGAGGAAAGCGAGTCGATCGCGCCCTTCAGCTTGATGCGATAGTAGTCCACCGCGAAGCTGAAGCCCTGCATGAAGCTTGGCTGGAGCACGCCGCCGATGGTCAGCGTCTTCGCAACTTCCGGCTTCAGGTTCACGTTGCCGCCCGAAACGGTAGACGCGTTCTGGTTGAGCCCGGTGACCGGATCGAGAACGATGCCGATACCCGACTGGTCGCCGCGGAACAGTTCGTAGAGGTTAGGCGCACGGATGTCGCGAGAGTAGGTGGCGCGAAGCAGCACGTCGCTGATCGGCTTGTAGACGCCGCCGATCTTCCAGGTCGTGACCGAGCCCGAGGTCGAGTAATCGGTCAGACGAACCGCGCCGTTGAGGCTCAGCTCTTCGGCACCCGGCGTATTGGCGAGGATCGGAACGGCGACTTCGCCGAACACTTCCTTGACACTGAGGCTGCCACGGCCCGTGCCGACGTTGGTCAGCCAGTAGTAGAGCATCGAGCCGAGCAGGCCGCGATCGGTCACGCCTGCGAAATAGGCGTTGCGTTCGGCCGCAGTGTCGAGCGTTGCCGGATCGGCGTTCGACGTCAGGTTGAACGACTGGTGGCGATATTCTGCGCCGACGACGACGTCGAGCGGACCCGCAGGCAAGTCGAACAGGCTGCCGCTGAGCGTTCCGACCACTGAATCGTGCTTGAAGCTGGCCCGATAGCTCGAAGTGCCGGTTGCATAGGCATAGCCTTCCGGACTGGTGTTGATCGGTGCACCATGGAATAGATCGAGCGGCTTACAGCCCGCGAAGGCCGAAGCGAACGAGGTCGTCAGCACGCGGCAGGTCGGAACCCCGTTGACCGAAACGACATCGACCGCCGCCAAGGTGTTCCGCCAGTTCCAGAGTCCGGACTGGTCCATCTTGTGCCTGGAATCGGCGTGCGTGTAGCTGAGCGAGGCCTTCCAGTTGCCAAGATCGGCATCGACACCGGCAGTCGCTTGCCAGAAGTCAGTGCGTTCATCGACGTGCGAGCTCTGCTCGTTGCCCCAATAGGCCGAGAAACCGAACGATCCGCCGGGGGCAAGAGTGGCCGCAAGTGGAGCCGGAATGTAGGGATTGCCTTCGTAGATCGTAACGGTCGGCGCTGCCTGGGCGAAGCTGTTGGCCAGCGGATCGTAGGACAGGTCGGAACGAGAAACCGTGGCCTGGGCATAAACGTTCACACCGTCGGCGACGTCGTAGCTCAGGCGGCCAAAGCCCTGATAGGTCTTGAACGGGGCCACCGTGTGGTTCGAATCCGGAATGCGATATCCGTCTCCGCCGATGTTGAAACCGGGCGTTCCTGTCGCCGTCCCGGCGTTGAACGGCGAAAGGTTGCCGTCACGATCCAGCTTGAAACCGTTGTAGGGATTGCCTGCAGCGAAGATCTTGCCGAATGCCGAATGGGTGGTGATGTTGATATCGGCCACCGCTGCGAGCGGGTTGAGCGAGCCGCCGGGCGAGCAAGCCGTCGGGTTGGTCGTGGTATTTACGCAACCCACCGTCGAGCCGACATAGGTATAGCCATCGCGGCCGATCTTGCGGTCGCCACGGCGCATGCCGTCATTGCTGTAGTATTCGGCGCTGAGCAGCAGGTGTCCGCGGTCGCCGCCAAAGCCCGTGCCGAAAGCCGCACCAAGCTTCTGGTTGCCGCCGTAGCCGCGCTCCGCGACGCCCGCCTGGGCAACGCCCTTGAGGCCGGTGAAGTCCTTGTTGAGGATGAAGTTCACGACGCCGGCAACGGCGTCCGAGCCCCATGCCGCGGAGGCGCCGCCAGTGACCACGTCGACGCGTTCGACCAGCAGGTTCGGGATGACGTTGGTGTCGATCGTACCGATAAAGGTCGTCGGCGCAACGCGGATGCCGTCCATCAGGATGAGCGTGCGCAGCGGACCCTTCGGGTTGTTGCTGACCGTACCGAGGCCGCGCAGGTTGAGCACGTTGCCGTGGATCGGGAAGTTCGAGAAGTTGTTGGCCGACTTGCCCGGGCTGAGCGAGTTCTGGAACTGCGGCAGCTTGTTGAGCGCGTCCGGAATGTTGCTCGGCGTCGACTTGACGAGGTCTTCGACAGTGGCGACCGTGACGGGCGTCGGAGCCGTGTAGCCGTCGCGTACGATGCGCGTGCCGGTTACGACAATGGCGTCGGCGGCGTCAGCCGCTTCCTGCGGATCTTGTTCGTCCTGCGCAAAGGCGGGTACGGCGATTGTAAGCGCAGTCGTGGCGAACAGCGCGGTTACCATGCGGTGATTCATAATGTTCCTCCCCGGAGAGCGGGATCAACCCGTTTTTGCCTCTTGGTGCAAGTTTGGTAGCGCGCCCAATTTTGCTAGTCAATGCAAAATTAGAGCGGAATGAGACTGCCTGTCTCGCTTTTCCACTTGTTAAACCAGAGTTTCATCGCCGGGCCGCCCATATTTTTTGCAGCGGCGCCGGCATTGCCGATGATCAGCGCGGAGTGTTGGTCCTGCCGAGTCGCAGGCCATTCAGGCAGCCCTTCTCCGTTCGGATCGGAACGCACGATGAAATTGTAGAGGTAGTCCTGAAGCCTTGCGGCAAGCGCGACCGACTCTCGATCCGTCGATGGAAGTGGCCCGAACAGGTAGGGCATATCGTCGCAGTGCGCCGCGCCCGGCAATGTGCCCCGCAATGCCGGAGGCAGATAATCGAAGTGATAGGACCAGGCAGGTGCGACGCGGGACTGCAGCGATGTCATGCCCAGTGCTGCGGAGGTAAACAGGAAGTCGGTCTGGACCCGACGCAGCAATTCAGCCTCGGAGAGGTCGCCATATTGTGCGCGATAGACAGGGCCGACCACGTCGAGATCGATGCCGAAGCGGCTGCGCAGCATGGCCGCATCGAATCCCATCAGGCCGAAAACGCTCGCCTCGTTGCTGGTCGAACCGGATATGAGCGGCACCCTCGCCTGCTCCCCCTGTGCAAATACCTGCGAGAGCGGCGCTGCGAGATAGGCTCCGTCGACGATGGCTCCGAAGTCCGGCGCGTCAGGATCGGCAGCAAGGATCGCGTCAGACGACAGCGCCCGCAGCCGCTCCAGAGCTGCGGTGCCATCGCCTTTCACGCCTGCCCGTTGTGCGAATTCGACGCCCTGCCGTTCCGCCTTCCCGAGCGGCCGGTTGGCGTTGAACAGGCCGCCGCCGGAATGGACGCTGGCCTTGGCGAACAGGCCACGCGCCATGGGCGTCGCCATCAGGGCATTGACGCTCGATCCGCCAGCCGAACAGCCAAGTATCGTAACGTTGCCGGGATCGCCGCCGAACTTTGCGATGTTCCGCCGCACCCAGTCGAGCGCGAGGACCTGATCGGACAGCCAGAAGTTGCCGGTGCCCCGGCCTGCTTCGGCAGTCAGCGCGGGATGCGCGAAGAAACCGAGGCGACCGACCCGATAGTTCGGCGCGACCAGCACCACACCCTTTTCCAGCAAGGGCGTGAGACCCTGATCGGTAATGTAGCGGTTCGACCCGAAGGCATAAGCGCCGCCGTGAATCGAGACGAGCACTGGCAGCTTGCGCGCCCTCAGATCGGGAGTGAGGACATTGACGCTCAGGCAATCCTCGGACTGGTCGAGCGAAGGGCGTCCCTCCTCGTCACGCTGGATGCAGGTAGGTCCGAATCTGGTAGCGTCGCGCACGCCTTTCCAATTTGCGGTAGGCACGGAGTCGCGCCAACGCATCTTGCCAACCGGCGGCGCGGCGAAGGGAATGCCGCGAAAGGCCGCGCCCTTGCCCAGTGCTTCGCCACGCACGCGTCCTGCATCGATAGTCACGACCGGCGCGGTATTTGCACTAAGCAGGCCAAGGGCAGCGAGCGCCGCAAGTGGCCTGCCAATGCGTCTCACAGGTTAAGCTCGACCATGTTCGCGTCGATCAGCCGCGGCAGCACTTCCTTTTCGAAGAGAAGCAGGCTCGCCCACGACAGGTCGGGATCGAGGCCGCCCAGCAGGGCATGGAAGTTGATCCCGGCATTGGCTGGCTGTTCCTTCAGCCACTCGAAGCACTGGTCGGGCGTGAGCACCTTGATGTTGGGCATCGCCTTGAGCGCCTCGACCGTGTCGGCAGCCTTGTAGAGCGTGTCGCCGGCGCCGCGTTCGTTCGCCCATTCGGCATAGGTGTTGGTGGCATAGGCGACGTGCGGGGCGACGCGCGGCCAGTCCCGGTCCGGGTCGTCGGTGATGTAGAGGAAGCTGGCGATGCTCTTGACGATCGGCTCGGGCGGCGGGAAGCCGAACTTGGCGCGCTCTTCGGCATACAGATCCCACAGGCCGGGATGGCCGGGGAAATACTGGTAGCCGCCTTTCGCAGCCCGCAGCGCCGATTTCTCGGTCGAGCCGCCCATGTAGATCTTGGGACCGCCCGGCTGCACACCCGGCGGGGTGACTCGCACCATGCGACCCTCGTATTCGAACGGCTCGCCGCCCCACGCCTTCTTCAGCGTATCGAGCGCCTTGTTCATCAGACCGAGCTTCTTGGTGATGTCCTTGCCGAACATCTCGAACTCGTGCGGGCGGTAACCCATGCCTGCGGTCAGCCAGATGCGCCCGTTTGAAATGTTGTCCAGCACGGCGAGGTCTTCCGCCAGCCGCAGCGGATCGTGCATGGTGACGACAAGCGCCGAGAGGTGGACGAAAAGCTTCTGCGTCGCGCCAAAGATCGACGCGGCCTGCACCATCGAACTTGGACAGTATCCGTGTTCGGCACCGTGATGCTCGGCGAGGAAGACCTGCGTGAAGCCCAGCTTGTCGGCCCAGGCTGCCTGTTCGATCGCCGTGCGGTACATCTGCGGATGCGGCGTGCCGAACGGCGGACTGTTCATGTCGTAGCGCAGGTTAAGCTGCATGGGAGAAATCCTCGAAGTTCGCCTGCGCTCAGGCCGTGACGTTGGACTGGATGCGCCCGGTAAGGTCGGTCGCCTGGATGGCAACGCCGCTGGCGATCAGCGCGTCGATCTCGCTGTCGGAATATCCAGCCTCGGTGAGCAGGTCGCGCGTGTGCTCGCCAAGGCGCGGACCATCGTCCCTGGCGAGACCCGGCGTGCGCGACAGCCGGTTGAACAGACCAAGTTCGCGGATGTGTCCGTACATCGAATCGCGGCTTTCGAGGACGCGGTTGGTCTCGACCATCCAGTCGAACCAGAGCGACTCGTCCACCCACGTTTCCTCGCAGACGATCTCGGCAGGCGCGCCAGCAGCATCGAGCTTGCCGAACGCATCCTCGCTGGTCTGCCCCGCGAACCATTGATCGAGGTAAGCCTTGATCGCGTCATCGGCAGCGCGACGTTCGGCGTCGCTTGCGAGGCGCAGGTCTTGCGGCATGTCTGTCGCGCTGGCTAGCGCGGCGAAGCGGTCATCCTGACGGCAGCAAATGCAGACCCAGCCATTGGTCGTGCGATAGATCCGGTCGAGCGCGTTGAAGCCCTGCTGCTCCTTGTCGGAACGCAGACCATAGACCGGCTTCATATTCGCATCGAGGAAATGCTCGGAAGTGGTCCACAGGCTGGAATGGAGCTGCGGGCATTCGACATATTCGCCAAAGCCGCGCTCATCGCGGTTTTCCAGCGCCATGATCGCTGTCACGGCAGCGAGGAAGCCGTTGTTGTAGTCCTCGTTGCCGAAGGCAGCGCGGTTGGGCAGGTTGCCGTCGCCGCCGACTTCATAGAGCAGACCGACCCAGCCACTGACCAGGGGCGCGAAGGCCTTGAGCAGCGACTTGGGACCAGCCGATCCATAACCGGGCAGGTAGAGATAGACGAGGTCGGGCTTGATCGCCTTGAGCGCCTCATAGCCGATGCCGAGCTTGTCCGCCTTGCCGGGGCGCAGGTTGTGGGTGACGATGTCTGCCGTCGCGACCAGCCGCTTGGCTGCCTCCAGTCCTTCCGGAGTCTTCAGATCGAGCACCACGTCGCGCTTGCCGCGATTGGCTGCGTCGAACACGTCAGGGAGAGGGCGCATCTGGTCGCCGGTGGGAGTCTCGATCTTGATGACGTCCGCACCCAGATCGTTCAGCAGACGGCCGCCGAAGCCGACCGCGAAGAACGAGGAGAAATCGACGATCCGCACGCCTTCGAGCGGGCGCGCAATGTCGCGCCGCTTCGGCCCGGCCGTGCGCTGCGGGGCGGCCTGCAGTTCGGCTAACCGGGCATTGTCGGCGCCGATTGCGGGCGCGGGTTTTGGCGTATCGCAGGCGCTGACCGAAAAGCGGGCGGCAGGCGCGGCCTGATAGATCGTGCCATAGTCCGGATCGGGCATGGCGATCCGCATGTTGGCGAACTCCACCTGCTCGTCGAGCAGGATCTCGCCCGGCTCCAGCACGGGGAGGGAGGCGACGTCGGCTGCGTGGAACAGCGGAATCCATTCGTCGCGCGGCTTCGCCTTGAAGGCATCGAAGATGTCGACACGCGCGGCCTGGTATTCATCCTCGCTCAGCGGAAAGGCCATCTCCGGTCCGTTGACCGCCTTGATCCTGTCGCCGAAGCCGAGAATGTCGAAAGCCGGCTTGAACCCGCCCGAGCCGGTGTGGATCTGCAGGAACTTGCCGTCCCCGCATTCGAACACGCCTGTCACCAGCCGGACGTAACCGAAGCGGTCGACCGCGCCGGAATCGCCCTTCTTGATGTAGGACATGCCGTCTTCCTGCCACCAGTGGTTCATCGGGCTTTGCGCAAGGAAGGCGTCCAGCAGAGAGGCTTCGGTACCTTGTCCTTCGCCGATCGAACGGCGGGCGCGAAGAGCCGAAAGCACGTTGATCGTGGCGAGGAATGCCTGCCCGTAATGGAGCGCCGGATGGCCGAGATACATCGGCCCGTCGCGGAACGAGCTGCCGCGATCGACCATGACGCCAAGCTTCGCGGCAGCGAGCGATTCCCCGTAGGGCCGGTCCGAATAGGGCGTATCCGTGCTGTAGCCGGTGAGCGAGCAGGATACGAGCGCCGGGAAATCCCGCGACAAGGATGCCTCATCGAGGCCGAGCGAGGCGGCTTCGTTGGCAGGCAGGCCGTGGATCAGCACGTCGGCAGTCTTGAGCAGCGCCCGCAACGCTTCGGCATCGCTGGCCAGGTCGATCTCGACGCTGGCCTTGCCGCGGTCCCAGCCCTTGCGCGTCAGGTCATGCGCGAAGACGTCGCCGCCGACAGGCTCGACCTTGATGACTTCCGCGCCGTGGTCGGCAAGGAGCATCGCTGTCATCGCGCCGGGAAGGACGCCGGCCAGTTCGATGACGCGTAGGTGCTGTAGCGGACCAGCCATGCAAATCTCCCAATCTTCACTTCGTCATTTCAAAATTGCACATGAGTGCAATAAAGGCAAGCGGGTTCAGACCTCGGCCACTTCCTCGCCGACGGCGCGCCGCAAAATCGGCAAGGCAATGCGCATGGTGACAAGCGCGAGAACCGCGCCGCCGATGGTCACGACAGCGAGCGACATGCCCACCTGCGCCTCATCGGCAAACACATGGTCGGTCAGAAAGCCGACGAGCGCCGGTCCGCCGCCGAAGCCCGCGATATTGAACACGAACATCAGCAGACCGAGCAGCTGTCCGCGCGCGTGACTCGGCGCGAGCAAGGCGATGATCGCCGAGCCGTAGACGATGAACGGAACGGTGATGATCTGAATGAGCGCATAGCAGGCGAGGAACAGGTAGGGGTTGGAAACGAAGAATGCGGCTACCACCGCTGGCGACAGCGCCAGGATCGTCCAGGTGTAGAATCGCAGGTGGGCGTCGCGCATGCCCCGCGTGAACAGGGTGTCGACGATTCGCCCGCACATGATGAGTGCAAGGGCGCCGAGAATGTTCATCATCGAAAGCGCCACGCCATATCGCGCCGGCTCCCAGCCGAAATGCCGGTCCATGTAGGTTGGCACCCACGAGGTCAGCGAATAGCCGACCATGGCAAGGCAGGTGAAAGCAAAGGCGACGAGGCCTGCCAGCTTGCCATGCCGGGCGAAGAACGACTTGAGGTCTCCGCGCTGGGCGCTGTCGCCTGCTGTCTGGCGGCGCGGCGGATCCGGAAAGCTGAGCGCGAGGAAGGCCAGCGCAAAACCCGGAATGCCGACCAGCCAGAACGTGATCTGCCAGTAACTCGCATGCCCGACGACCGGCCACTCGACGTGCGTCATCGTCTGGGCAAAAGCGATGGCCAGCCCGCCAAGTCCGAAGGCAGCGGCCGAACCGGTCTTGCCCGCCGACTGGAAAACCGACGTCGCCATGGTCACTTTCTGCGGCGGGAAGGCATCGCCAATCAGCGAATAGGCCGAGGGCAGCAGCGCCGCTTCGCCGATGCCGACGACGACCCGGCAGGCCAGCAGGGCGGGGAAGGTCGAAACAAGGCCGCAAGCAAATGTCGCTGCCGCCCAGACCAGTACGCCGAAAAATATGACCAGCCGGCGCGGGAACTTGTCAGCCGCCCAGCCGAGTGGAACTCCGAACACGGCATAGGCGAAGGCGAATGCCGGGCCGAGCACGAGGCTCATCTCGACGTCCGAAAGCTGCATCGTCTCCTTGATCGGAGAGACGAGCATCGAAACGGCGAGCCGGTCCAGCCAGGCGAAGACGTAGATAAGGAAGAGGGCGGCAACCATGCCCCATGCCCGCCCCAATGGCTGGCTTGCAGTGTTCATGGCCCAGGCCCCTCTCGTTTCCCGTTCCGCCGGGTTCAGGCTTCGCCGGCCTGCTTCTTGTTCTCGGAAGCCATCTTCTTGCCGTCGAAACCGCCGGAGAGCGAGCCTGAAACGATCTGGTTATGCGCGTGGGCGAGATGGTGCATGTGGAACACCGCATCCATCGACGTGCGCTTGCCGCGCGCTTCCTCGACGTGATTGATCGCCTGCTTGCAAAGCGCGAGGCCGAACCGGGGGCGAGTCGCGATCTCGGCTGCCATCTTCCCGACCTCCTCGCGCAGAGTCTCGCGCGGGAACATGCGGTTGACCATGCCGAACTGGTAGGCACGCTCCGCCGGCATGCGCTCGCCCAGAAGGAGCAGCTCGCGCGCGACTCGCGGCGGCAATTCGAAGGCGTGAGCGAAGTATTCGACTCCCGGAAAACCCATGCGCACGACCGGATCCTGGAAGAAGGCATCTTCCGAAGCGACGATCAGGTCGCACACCCAGGCCAGCATCAGGCCGCCCGCAACACAGGCGCCCTGCACCATGGCGATCATCGGCTTGGGAATTTCCTGCCAGCGGCGGCAGAACCCCAGATAGACGTCCTGCTCCAGCGCATATTGCGCTTCAGCGCCTTCCAGCCCTTCGTGGCTGTACCACAGCGCCCTGCGATTGCGCAGCATGGTGCGGTCGTAGTCCGGCGTGCCGAGATCGTGCCCGGAAGAGAAGTGTTTGCCGTTGCCGCCCAGCACGATGACCTTGACCTCAGCGTCCTCGACTGCCCGTTTGAACAGGTCGTCAAGCTGGCCAAGCAGCCTGTAGTTCTGCGTGTTGGCATAGTCGGGCCGGTCGAGCATGATCCATGCAACCTGATCGCGCACCTCGTAGGTGACGAACTGCGGTTCAGACTCGCTATGCCCGGAGGCTCCCGATTCGGCGGATTTCGTGGTCATGTCTGACGTCTCGCTCTCCAAGGGGCGCAGGGAACCGCGCCTAACAATTTATACCGTGATGCAGGTTTGCGCTCACTCTCCAATACTGCATAGCAGCATCGAATCCTATCCCCAAGTGCAGAATTTAGATTGACAGCGCACCTGTGTCAGCTAATCAGTCAGCTTATAGGAAGCCGCCGGAACATTGTGTCGCGGCGCGCCAGAAGCAGTTTGTGGGGAGATCCTGGGCTTGTTTGCCGACCTTCCGATCGACGAATTTCGTCCGGCAATACGCGATTGGATACGGGAGAATTTCCCGGCCGGTCTGCGTGGTTGCCGCGCGCCGACCAACGGCCACGAACCCCCGGTCGGCCCGCCGGGAGAGTTCGTGCTGTGGAAGCAGCGCTGCGCCGATGCCGGTCTCGGGACCCCGATGTGGCCTGTGGAATTCGGCGGGGCCGGGCTCGATCAGGCGAAAGCGGATATCCTCGCAGAAGAACTGCTCGAAGCAGGCGCGTTCAATCCCATTGCCGGGCTTGGCGCGATGATGCTTGGCCCCACGCTGCTGGAATTCGGAACCGAAGAGCAGAAGCGGATTCACCTGCCGCCGATCGCTCGCGGCGACCTGATGTGGTGCCAGGGCTTTTCCGAGCCGGGCGCCGGTTCGGACCTCGCTGCCCTGCGCATGCGCTGCGAAGACAAGGGCGATCACTTCCTGCTCAACGGGCAGAAGGTCTGGACCTCCTACGCGCACCATTCCGACTGGTGCTTCGCCATCGCGCGCACCAGCACCGAGAAGAAACAGGGCGGCATCACCTTCTTGCTGGTCGACATGAAGTCGCCGGGCCTCGACGTGCGGCCGATCCAGCTCATCAACGGCATTTCGCACTTCTGCGAAACCTTCTTCAACGACGTGAAGGTGCCGAAGGAAAACCTCGTCGGCGAGGTCAACAACGGCTGGACAGTTGCCAAACGGCTGCTGCAGCACGAGCGGACCAGCCTTTCGAGCCTGCGCCGAGCCAATGCCAAGACCTATGATCTGGTCAGCATTGCCCAGCGCTATTGCGAGAAAGCGCCGGACGGCACGCTTGCGGACAAGGATCTCAGGCAACGGCTCGCCGATCACCTGCTCAGCGAGCATGCCTATGCCCTCACGCTGGAACGCCGCGCCGCGGAAGAGGAAGCCGGACTCAACCCGACGACGCCTGTCTCGACGATGAAGAACCTTGGCTCGAAGGTCGGCCTGCAACTCGGCGAACTGGCAGTCGAGATTCTCGGCAACCGCAGCATGGGCTGGGAGGGCGACGGCTACACCAGCGAGGAACTGGAACTGACGAGCCTGTGGCTCCATTCCAAGTGTTACTCGATCTACGGCGGAACCTACGAAATCCAGAACAACATCACCGCGCAACGCGAACTCGGGCTGCCCAAGTCATGACCGACCGCGCATTCGTCCCGAATGAAGAGCAGGCCATGCTCCGCGAATCGGCGCTCGGCTGGGTGCGCGAAAACGCGCCGATCAGCGACTTGCGCAAGTTGCGCACGGACAACCTCGAGACTGGCTTCGACCCCGACCTGTTCGCCGAAATGGCCGAAATGGGCTGGACCGGCATCCTCGTACCCGAGGACCACGGCGGCTTCGGATTCGGCCACGCGAGCATGGGCCTCGTCGCGGAACAGATGGGACGCAATCTCGTCGCTTCGCCGCTGATCGGCAGCGCCGTTGCGGCGACCGATGCTCTGGCCCTGTTCGGCACCGAAGAGCAGAAAGCCGAATGGCTGCCGCGCCTCCTGAGCGGGGAAATTCACGCCGCGATCGCGCTGGAGGAAACCATCGCGCATAATCCGGCCGGCGTTGCACTGACGGCCTGCCGCGAGGGCGATGGCTGGATTCTCGAAGGCCACAAGCAGCCGGTGTTCGACTTTGGCAAGGCCGGTCTTGTGATCGTGGTCGCGCGCACTTCAGGAGCGCCGGGCGACGCGGAAGGCGTGACCCTGTTCCTGTGCCCTGGCGATGCAGGGGGCATTTCGGCCAGGCGGCTCACGCAGGTCGATTCGCGAGGCGCCTGGGCGCTCGCTTTTGACGGATGCGCGCTGGGCGCTGGCAGCATTCTCGGCGAAGTCGACAAGGGCCTCCCCGCACTTGAAACCGTGCTCGACCGGGCGCGGGCCGTGCTTGCCGCCGAAATGATCGGCAGCACTACCCAGGCCTTCGAAACGACGATCGAATATCTCAAGACCCGCGTTCAGTTCGACCAGCCAATCGGTTCGTTTCAGGCGCTCCAGCACCGCGCGGCGGAGCTGCTCAGCGAGATCGAGCTGGCGCGATCGGCCGTCTGGGCCGCGCTTGCAGCAATCGACGCGGGCGACGACGATGTCCCGCAACTGACTTCGCTGGCCAAGGCTCTGGCAGGAAAGGCTTTCCGCCGCGCTGCGCAGGAGATGGTGCAGCTTCATGGCGGCATCGGCATGACCGACGAGCACGATTCCGGCCTCTATCTCAAGCGTGCGCACGTCACTGACATGACCTTCGGAAGTGTCGCCTTTCACCGGGACCGCTATGCCCGGCTTGCAGGCATCTGACCCTGTCATCGCCGCGAATATGCAAGGACGGTCATTTTCCGGGGTGACGCGCCAATCCAATCGTGGCTAACTGATGCCATGAGCGCACCCAGACCGGCATCGCAGCCTTCTTCCACCCAAAAGCCAGCCTCCCCTCGCAAAGGTGAGGCGAACACGAGAGCCAACGGCTATTCCAGCCCGTCGATCATCGCTCGGCGGCATCGTATTCTCGACGAAACCCGCCGCATGATCGACGAGGTCGGCATCACCAACCTGAGCATGGACGATGTGGCCAAGCGCGCCGACGTCGCCAAGCGCACGCTCTACAATGCTTTCCAGAGCAAGGAGCATCTGGTTGCATCGGCAATCAGCAAATATTTCGAGGATTACGCCAACATCATCGAATATTCGACCGAGGCAGGGTCTCTCGACCGGATGATCGAGCACCTTGCCATTGTCGCTTTCCGGAACCTCTCGATCCGCAACTACACGCGCGCCTTGATGAACGTGTATTTCTCGTCAGACGTCGATCCGGAGATCCGACTGGCCATTCACCAGATCGCAGCGAAGCCCCAGGAGCCGTGGGTGCTGGCGATGGAGCGCAAGCGCCAGCTCCAGCCCTGGATAGACGCTGAAGACCTGCTGACCATGCTGGTTCGCTACCGCTACGCGACTGCCCATGCCTGGGCCGAAGGCCTCATCCCCGACGACCAACTCGTGACCGAAGTGATTCGAGGCTTCCTGACCTTTGCGGCTGGTGCGGTAACCGGGGCGGCGCGCAAGCAGATCATCGAGGTTCTGACGAACCTGGAGGATCATCCTTTCGTGAAGAACCCGCCGCGGATGATGCAGCGCAAGTCCAAGGACTGACGCCGGACCAGAGTCAGGTCCGGATCCAGACGCCCTTGGTTTCGAGATAGGCTTCGATGTGCTCGCTGCCGCCCTCGCGGCCGAACCCGCTCATCTTGTAGCCGCCGAAGGGAACGGCCGGGTCCATCGCGCCATAGTGGTTGACCCAGACGGTGCCTGCCCGGATCGCCTTTACCGCGCGGTGGGCGCGGGTGATGTCGCGGGTCCAGACGGCAGCAGCGAGTCCAAATTCGGTGTCGTTGGCGCGGGCGACGACTTCCTCGAAGGTGTCGAACGGCAGCACGCAGGCGACCGGACCAAAGATTTCCTCACGCGCAACGCGCATGTCGTCGCTCACGCTACCGAGTACCGTTGGCGGGACGAAGAAGCCCGACTCGTAGCCGCCATCGCGCAAGGGCGCACCGCCCAAAGCGACGCGCGCGCCTTCCTGCGGGCCGATTTCGAGATAGCTGCAAACCCGGTCGAACTGGCCTTGCGAGACGATCGGCCCGATCTGGGTATCGGGATCGAGTGTATGGCCTAGTCGCAGAGTGCCGCCGAATTCGACCAGCCGCGCCACGAATTCATCGTGGATCGGGCGCTCGACGAATATCCGCGACCCGGCGCTGCACACCTGTCCGCTGTTGTTGAAGATCGCCATGGCAGCGGCCGGAACCGCAAGGTCAAGGTCGGCATCGGCGAAGATGATGTTGGGAGATTTGCCGCCCAGTTCCATCGTCACGCGCTTAACCGAGCCGGCAGATGCGGCGATGATCCGCTGGCCAGTGCCGCAGGAGCCAGTGAAGGTGATCTTGTTGACGTCCGGATGGTCGGAGAGCGCCGCGCCAGCCGCACCATGTCCGGTCACGACGTTGACCACGCCCGGTGGGATGCCGGCCTCAAGGCACAGCTCACCAAACCGAAGTGGCGTGAGCGAGCCTTTTTCCGATGGCTTGAGCACGACCGTGCAGCCTGCCGCCAGAGCCGGAGCGCATTTCCAGGCCGCGCAAAAGACCGGCCCGTTCCACGGAATGATCGCGCCGACCACGCCGACGGGTTCGCGCAATGTGTAGGACAGAAGATCGACCGGCGAGGAATTGCCCAGCGTCTCGCCATGAATCGAAGTTGCAAGCCCGGCATAGTGCCGCAAGGCGCGCACCACCATCGATTCGAAATTGCGCGATGGCGTGATCGGCCTGCCCATTTCGAGCGTGTCGACCAGTGCGATATCGGCAAATTCGGCTTCGACCAGATCGGCGAGCTTGAGCAGGACTGCCTGACGCTCCGACGGCCTGAACCGGCTCCACGGTCCTTCCTCGAAGGCGCGGCGCGCCGAGGCCACGGCCTTGTCGATATCCTCGGCATTGCCCTCCGCGATCTGCGCGATAACCGCGCCGCTGCACGGATCGACCGCATCGAACCACTGACCACTCGACGGCTCGACATGCTTGCCGTTGATGAGGTGCAGGGTCTTCGCACGGTAGGCGGCAGGCAGGGCCGGCTGCTCGATCTTCGGAAAGGCGGGAGCGTTCATGTCTGGGCGTCCTTGGTTTCGGCGAGGCGGCGCATCGAGCTGCGCCCCATGCCAAACAGTACGGCTGCAATTGTCAGCACGATGGAAATGAGCAGGATGAGCGAGGTGCCGACCTTCTGCGGGTCGCCCAGAACCTTGTCCGTGAAGAAGCCGACGAGCGAGGTGCCGAGCGCCATGCCGATCAGTCCGGTGACCAGAACGAAGATAGCCGAGACGCGGCCTCTCAGTTCCGGCGGCGTGACCACCTGTGTGGCGGCAGGCCCGATCGACGAGCTCGACAGGATGAAGACCATGTAGATGCCGAACAGCACCACCGTGTACCACGGGTTGCCGACGAGATACGCGGCAATCGCGAAGGGTGCAGCCATGACCAGGGTGATGAGGCACCACAGCAGGTGCGCATCGGTCCGACCCTGCGCGTAGAGCTTGTCGACCACCCAGCCATGCACCGGCAAGCTGAAGGCCGGAAGCATCTGGGCAACGCCCATGGCAAGGCCGATCTGGGTCGGCGTCCAGCCGAAGCTGCGGGTCAGGTAGGTCGGGCTCCAGAGCTGCAAGGCTATGGTCACAGTGTAGACGAGGCCGATGCCGAGGATGATGCCGGAAAAGCAGCGGGGGTGTGAAAAGATGAAACGCAGCGCCTCGCCGTATCCGCCGCCGCCAGCAGTCGCTCCGGCAGGCTTGTGGCGGCCCGGCTCGGGAAACAGGAATACCAGCAGAGCGGTCGCGATGCCGGGAATGCCAGTGACTATGAACGCCTGCTGCCAGGGCTTGAACATCCCAAGGCCAGGCCAGTGCGATATCTTTCCTTCGAGAATGATGCCCACCAGCGGCCCGCCAAGCAGGAAGACGATGCCTGCCCCCATCACACCGCCCATCACGAAGATCGACATGGCGAGCGACACGCGCTGCGGCGGGAAGCTGTCCCCGATGATCGAATAGGCGCCAGTGGTGTAGCCAGCCTCGCCTGCACCGACCAGCGAACGACCGAGTGCCAGCATGGCGAATGTCGCCGCCAGACCGCAGGCTGCTGCGCCCGCGCTCCACACGACAATGCAGCCGAACAGCACCCAGCGACGGCTCGACCGGTCGAGCAGCAGGCCGACGGGCACCGCGCAGATGCTGTAAAGAACGGCAAAGGCCGGGCCTTGCAGCAAGCTGATCTGGAAGTCGGAAAGGCCAAGGTCGGCCTTTATCGGCTCGACCATCAGGGCCATCAGGTAACGATCCGCAAGCGAGCGGATGTAGAGCAGGAACAGCACGCCGACCGTCAGCCAGGCAATCGTGCTCTTTGGGTAGGTCGGACCTGAATGGGCCAAGGTTGCGCTCATCAGGTCTTGCCTCTCTTTGTGCTCTTGGCCCGCTCTTCGTCGTAGCGTGGCCGTTCCAGCGCGAACTGGTCCGTCGTGCGAGCGTACCAGCCTGCTCCGTGGGTCCGTCCGATCAGCCCCATCGCGGGGGTGTCGAAGTAGAGCTTTTCGGGATTGGAGATGAATTCGTCCGCGACATGCATGGCGACCACTTCGCCCACCACGACCGTCTGTTTCCCGATCTCGATCGCTTCGCGCAATTCACACTCGAAACTGACGGGGCTGGAGGCGATGCGCGGAGGAGTGACCTTGGTCGATGGCAAAAGCGCGATCCCCGCATAGTCGGCTTCGCTCACGTCGCGCGGCGCATCGACGCTGGAGAGGTTCATGGTCTCGGCATCGGCCTCGCTGACGAGGTTCACCACGAATTCGCGGCTCGCGACGATGTTCGTTGCCGTATCCTTTAGCGCGCCGGTGCGGAAATCGTGCAGCAGGCCGAGCATGACCAGCGGCGGATCGACTCCGCAGGCATTGAAGAAGCTGTAGGGCGCAATGTTGACCAGTCCGTCGCCCGACTGCGTGCATATCCACGCGATCGGGCGCGGCGTGATCGTGGAATTCATCAGCTTGTAACGCTGACCGAGATCCATTTCGCTCATGTCGAACTGCATGACGGATCAGCCCTTGGCCTTGCGGGCTTCCGAACGAGCGAGGAATGCCGCCCGCGCCCTGGCCAGTTCTTCGCCCCCTTGCGTGATGTGACAATAGGCCAGTTCGAGCGCGAGCGCCGCATCGAGGCTAGAAGCTTCCGCCTCATGGATCAGCCGCTTGGTGATCTCGACCGCCTGCCGGTTACCCTCGCCAAGGTTGGCTGCATAGGCGAGTGCTGCATCGAGCGCCTGCCCGTCAGGAACGACGTGCGTGAGGAGGCCCAGTTCCTTCGCCTCGCCAGTGCCGAGCACGCGGCACGACAGCAGGATGTCTGACGCCCTGCCGCGGCCAAGCCGCTGGGTCAGGTGCCAGGCGATCCCGCCATCGGGCACGATGCCGAGGTTGACGAAGGGTGCGCCGAACTGCGTGCTCTCGCCGGCAAACACGAGATCGCAGCACAGGGTCATGCCCCATGCGACGCCCCAGGCGCCGGTCTCGACCGCGGCAATCGTCGGCATCGGCAAGGCCTGCAACCGCGACAGGGCGCGCTGGCCGATTTCGAGCCGCTTGCCGAGCCGCAAGGCTCCCTCGCCGCGCGCAGGTGGAATCTTCACGTCACCACCGCTCGAAAAGTAGTTCTCCGCGCCTTGCAGGATAAGCGCGCGAGCAGGCGTGTCGGATTCCAGTTCGGACAACAGCTCGCCGAAGGCTTCCCACATGTCGAAGGAGACAGTGTTGCGTGCTTTCGGGCGATTGAGCGTCGCAACGACAATGCCGTCGTCACGCCGCTCGATCAGGAGATCGCCTTGGTCCGCGCTCATTTCTGGTCTTTCGTCTCGCGCGCCCGCTGGCGGATGTAGTGGCGCAGGCCTTCGAGCTCCTCGTCGGTGAGGTTGTCGAACTTGCCCATGCCGCGCGCCATCGAGGCACCGTCATGCACGACCGAGCGGAAAGCGGCAGCATCGAGCGGGATCGGCGACATGCGCAGGTCAGGCGCAGCGCCGCCTGCCATCATGCCTGCACCGTGGCAGATGTTGCAGCTCTGGTTGTAGATGCCTGCACCAATCGCGGCCTTGGCCGGATCGACGACGAATGCCGGATCGTCCGCGATCTCGGCCGTGTAGGGTTCCGGCTCGGGCAAGGTTCCCTTGGCTCCGAGCGCAAAGGTGAGAACCCGGCGCTTCTGCTGGCGATAGTCCCAGTTGGGCTGGTTCGCGAAGCTGGAACGGTAGCTGGCGATCACGGTGACGTACTGCTTGCCATCGACCTTGTAGGTGATCGGAGCCGAGAGAATGCCGTTCTGGGCATTGAACGACCATAGCTGCTTGCCGGTATCGGCAGACAGCGCGACGATCTCGCCGCTGTTCTGGCCCTGGAACACGAGGTTGCCTGCGGTCGCGAGGACGCCGCCGTTGAAGGTGTTGGGAGTGGTGACTTCCCAGGCCTTCTGCTGCTTCACCGGATCCCAGGCGATCAGCTTGCTGACCGGCGGATCGGTCTTGATGTCGGGCGGCGGTGCGCCGAGGCCGGTGTTCACGAACATGCCGAGCTTGGGCGACCATTCCTTCATGTTGGCGGGATCGATATGGACGCGGCCCGCTTCCATGACCGGAATATAGGTCAGGCCGGTCTTGGGGCTGTGCGCCATTGCCTGAACACCATGCGCGCCGGCCGGGAACGGGAACAGCACGAAGGGCTTGCCATCGGGATAGAGCGCTTCGGGGTTGATCTGCGGCCGACCGGTCGCAAGGTCCACTTTCTCGGCCCAGTTCACCTTGGCGAACTTGCCGGGCTCATTGACCAGTTTGCCGGTCTTGCGGTCGATCACATAGTAGAAACCGTTCTTCGGCGCGTGGATCAGCACGTCGCGCGGCTTGCCGTCGATGTCGAGCGAGGTCAGGCCGATGTCCATGGCGTTGTTGAAGTCCCAGGTTACGCCGGGATTTGTCTGATAGTGCCAGGCACGCTTGCCGGTCTTGGCATCGAGCGCGACGATCGAGGCGAGATAGAGATTATCGCCACCGCCGGGGCTGCGGATCTTCTGGTTCCACGGGAAGCCGTTGCCGGTGCCGAGATAGACGCGGTCGTACTTCGGATCATAGGTCATCGAGTGATAGACCGCGCCACCGCCGCCGAATTTCCACCATTCGCCGGTCCACGTCTTGGCTGCTTCCAGCGTCGTCTCGTCCTTGTCGACCGCAGGGTTGCCGGGCACGACGTACCAGCGCCATGCCTTCTTGCCGGTGTTGATGTCATAGGCGGTGACGTAGCCGCGCACTGGCGAATAATCGGCTCCGCCGAAGCCGATCACGACCACATTGCCTGCGACGAGTGGCGGGCCGGTGATGTAGGCGCCCGGTGCCTCGTCAAGCGTCTGGACGCTCCACAGTTCCTTGCCATCCTTGGCATCGACGGCGACCAGGCGGCCTTCGCGCGTTGCGGCAAAGACCTTGCCGTTGCGATAGGCGATGCCGCGAATGCCCCAGCCCGCGCGCATGTGCGTGCCTGCATCGGGCGCATCGGCCACCTTGGGATCGTATTCCCACAGCAACTTGCCGGTCTTGGCGTCGAGCGCCCGGATCACGCTGAGGCCAGCGCCAAAATAGACTACGCCATTGAGTTCAAGCGGCTGCGTATAGGCATCGAAGCTGTCGATATCGTAGGACCAGGCGAGACCCAGATCGGAGACGTTCGATGCGTTGATCTCGTCCAGCGCGCTGTAATGAAGCTGGTTGTCGTCGGCACCATAGGCGTACCAGTCATCGCCCGACAGTGCTTCGGTCTGCTGACCCATCTGCGTACATGCGGCGAGCGGCATCATGGCTGCGGCTGCGCCCAGCAGGAGCGCTCGCTTAACAAATCCGGTCATCAGGCTACGTCCTCGCAATTCTTATGAGCCGCACCTCCCGATGTGCGGATAACTGCACGATGGTGCAATTTTCAGGTGAAGTCAACTGCGCTCCGTGCTATCGCTCCAAATGCGGCGAACGAGCCGGTCAAGTCGATCAGGAGAGAATGGGATGAGTGATACCAACCGCAGGGGCGCACTGGCCGCCGCAGCACTGGCCACGGGAATTGCCGCGATGGCGACGCCCGTGAAAGCTGGCGCGAAGAAGGGCGGCAAGGATCTGGCCAGGATGGTCGACGAGCTGACTTCGCGCGCAGCGGTAGAGGAAGTGCTGCTCGACTATGCGCGTGGCAACGACCACGGCGACGATGCGATGATCCGCTCGTGCTTCTGGCCCGAATCGAAGCACAAGCACGGCGGCTTCGATGGCACTTCGACGGCGTTCGTGGACTTCGCCATGAAGGTCGGCGCCTCGCTCAAATATTCCAAGCACCATATCAGCAACATTTCGGTTCGCGTCGATGGCGACCGGGCCTTCAGCGAATGCTATTATTTCGCGCATCACCGCCGCAACAAGAAGGACGGTACCGGCGAGGAAGACGCCTTTTTCGAGGGCCGCTACATCGACATCTTGCAGCGCCGCGATGGCGTGTGGAAGATCATCCAGCGGCGCGGCACGTCGGACTGGAACTCGCCGGTATTCCCGGCCGAATCGCCTTACGACAGTCTCCCTGCCGGCAGCCATGCGCTGCGCAGCAAGGACGATGCCTATTACCAGATGCTGGCGCTGTTCGAGGCCGGCAAGTCCTGACCTGATCGCGTGCAGGCGACCGCGGGCATCACTGTCCGCGGTCGTCTATCGCCGGCCCTTTCGGCTGCTCTTTCGCAAGCTCGCGAGCTCGCTGGCGCAGGTAATGCGCGATGGAGCGCAACTCGCGCTCTGGCACCTCGGTGAAGGCCGGCATGCCGCGCGCAACAACCGGGCTGTGGCGTACGAATTCCACAAAGGTATCGGCATCGAGGGGCACGCCCGAGCGCAGCAGGTCCGGCGCAGCGCCGCCCGCCATTGCCGACGCGCCGTGGCATGTCGCGCAGCGGTCGGCATAGGCTAGCGCACCTTCCCTGGCGAGAACCGGATCGACCTTGAACGCCGGGTTGTCGGGAATGGCCATGTCCTTCACGCGCGGTTCGGGCAGCTTGTCCTTGCCATCGAGCGCAAAGGCGAGAACGCGCCATTGCTGCGTGTAGTAATCGTATTCGGGCTCAAAGCCCTGCGCGGTCGGGAAACGCGAGCCAGCGATTACCGCGATGTACTGCTTGCCACCTGCCCGGAAGGTGATCGGTTGCGCCATGACCGCGCTCTGCGCCTCGAAGGTCCAGAGTTGCTTGCCGGTATCCGCTGCAAGGATCACGAAGTGGCCGTCGGCGCGGCCCTGAATGACCAGGTTGCCAGCCGTCGTCGCCGTGCCGCCGCTGCCACGAATGCCCTTCATCGGGATGCGCCAGGCTTCCTTCTGCGTGGCGGGGTTCCAAGCCAGCAGGAACGAGCTGGGCTCGCGCGGCATGGTCATTTTCGGCAAGGGACCGATGCCGTTCGAGATGCGCTGCCCGTCCCTGAAGCGCCACTGCGACAGCGGCTCGTCGGGATCGACGTAGACGCGGCCCTGATCCATCGCCGGGATGTAGACCAGCCCGCTGGCCGGATTGTAGGACATCGCCTCGATATTGTGCGCGCCGAACGGAGAGGGGTAGACGATTGCCGGTTTGCCGCCAGGGAAGCGAGCCTCGGGATTCTCGATCGGTTTGCCGGTCTTCTGGTCGATGGCGCTGGCCCATGTGGTCGGTACGATCGGCTCGGCAGAAATGAGTTTTCCGTCCTTGCGGTCGATCACATAGAAGAAGCCGTTCTTGGGCGCGTGGAGGATTACATCGCGCGGCTTGCCATCGACTTGCAGCTCGGCAAGTTCGATGTCCATTGCCGAATTGAAGTCCCACGTCTCGCCGGGGTTGGTCTGGTAGTGCCAGACATATTCGCCGGTATCGGCATCGAGCGCGACGATGGAGCAGACGAACAGGTTGTCGCCGCCGCCGGGACTGCGAATCTTGCGGTTCCACGGTGCGCCGTTGCCCGTGCCGAGATAGACCCGGTTGTATTTCGGATCATAAGCCATGGTGTTCCACACGGTCGCGCCGCCGCCGAATTTCCACCACTCGCCAGTCCAGGTCTTCGCGGCCATTTCCATGGCCTTGTTCTCGAAGCCCTTCGCCGGATCGCCGGGCACGGTATAGAACCGCCATGCCTGCTTTCCGGTGTTCTGGTCGTAGGCCGTCACATAGCCGCGCACCGGCGCATAGTCCGCACCGCCGTGGCCGATGACGACCTTGTCCTTGTAGACCCACGGCGCGCCGGAAATGTAACGTCCGTCGTTGTGCTCGGTGGTCTGTGCGGTCCACACAACCTTGCCCGTCTTCGCATCGAGCGCGATCAGCCGCCCGTCGAGCGTGCCCGTGAAGACCTTGCCATTGGCATAGGCGATGCCGCGACTGCCCCAAGCTCCGCGCAATTCGACGCCTGCCTTCTCGCGGGTCTTGCTGTCGTATTGCCAGAGCAGCTTGCCGGTGGTCGCATCGAGCGCGTGGACGTGGCTGGCTCCTGCCGCGAAATAGACGACGCCATCGACAGCCACAGGCGCGGTCAGGCTCTGGCCGCCGACGTCGATGTCATAGTGCCAGGCGAGTTTGAGCCGGTCGAGATTACCGTCGTTGATCTCGGCGAGCGGCGAATAGTGCGTCGTGGTCGGCCCGTCGTAGTCCGGCCAGTCGTCGCCGTTCGTCGCGTCTCCGCCGCCATGCGAACAGGCAGCGAGCGCCAGTGCGGCGACCCCTGCGAACCAGAACTTCGGCATCCTCAAAATTCGCATCTCAGCCCCCGATGGTCCGCTCTGTCGGCCAGTATTTCTGGCGCAGCGCCTTCTTGTTGACCTTGCCCATTACCGTGCGCCCGATGTCGTCGACGAAATCGTAGCTGCGCGGACACTTGAACCCGGCTAAGGCGGCGCGGCAGAAGGCGTTGAGTTCGTCCGCGCTTGGCGGATTTGCCGGGTCTTCGGGAATGACCAGCGCCTTCACTTCCTCGCCCATCTCGGCATTGGGAACGCCGAGCACGGCAACGTCGGAGACCTGCGGGTGGCCCATCAGCACATGCTCGGCCTCGGCGGGATAGATGTTGACGCCCCCGGACACGATCATGTCGGAAACCCGGTCGGTGATGAACAGATAGCCTTCCTCGTCGACATAGCCGACTTCGCCCAGCGTGAAGACGCCCGGCGCGATGTGCGCGGCGGCGGTCTTTTCGGGATCGCCTTCGTAGATGATCCCGCGCCCGCTGGTGTCGCGGAAATAGACCTGGCCTTCCTTGCCCGCACCAAGCTCTCCGCCATCCTCGCCGATGATGACCGTCTCGTATGGCGGCTGCGCCTTGCCGACCGAACCGGGGCGCTCAAGCCATTCCTGCGACGAGATGAAGTTCGTCGTGCCTGCCTCGGTCCCGCCGTAGGCTTCGGCCAGCACCGGCCCGAACCACTGGATCATCGCACGCTTGACCTCGCGCGGGCAGGCAGCCCCGGTATGGGCGAGGCGCTGCATGCTGGACACGTCGTACTTGGCGCGCACTTCCTCGGGCAGGGCGAGAAGCCGCTGGAAATGCGTCGGCACCATGGTCGATCCGGCGATGCGATGCTTGTCGATCAGGCGAAGCGCGCCTTCGGCATCGAAATGCTCCATGACTACCAATGCCGTTCCGGCGAACAGGCTGCGCACCTGCACCAGCGGCCCGGTGTGATAAAGCGGGCTGACCACCAGCGAGGGTGACGGGATCGCCTTGGGACGCTGGAGTTCAGCATAGCCCGCGATCGTATCGGCGGTCGGCCAATACGGCGGCGGTGTCAGCGTTGCCTTGGGTGTTCCTGTCGTGCCGGATGTGTAGTGCAAGTGGGGAAGCGGGGCGCGGTCTGTCGGCGGTTCCGCGTCGGATGCGGCGGCCAGCCACTCATCCCATGAAATGAGCCCGGCGCGCGGCTCGCAACGCCAGCCGACGACCAAGGGAACTCCGGCTTCCGCTGCGGCGGCGAGACCGACCTCGGCCGTTTCGGGGCCGACCAGAAGCACCGACGTGCCTGAGTCCTTGAGGATGTACGCAACCTCGCCAGCAGTCAGGTGATAACTCACCGGCACAGTCGACACGCCCGCCTCGATCCCCGCAACGAAGGCGAGAACGTTTTCCGCAGCATTGGGCGCAAAGACCGCAACGCGGCGCTTGCCGTCCACGGCGGCAGCCATGGCATTGGCAGCGCGGTTGAGGATCGGATCGACCTCGTTCCACGTCAGACTGGTGCGCTCGTCCACCAGCGCGAGACCGTCGCGACGCTCGGGCGCGACCGATTGCAGCGTCAGAGACATCAGCGGCGCCCTTCAGCAACCTGCGCCACGACCAGCTTGGCGAGCTGCGACATGTGCGCTTCGTCAGGGCCGTCAGCCATGCGCAGATAGCGCGCCGTGGTGAAGATCGTCGCCAGCGGGAAATCGCGGCTGAAGCCGATCGCGCCATGTACCTGCATGGCCCGGTCAGCGACGATCTGCGCCATATTCGGCGCGACGATCTTGATCGCGGCGATCAGATCCTTCGAAGCCTTGCCGCCGCGCCGGTCGATGGCGTCTGCGGTCTTGAGCGTGAGCAGGCGCGCCTGTTCGATCTCGCAGAACGAGCGGGCGATATCTGCCCGCACCATGCCCTGATCGGAGAGCTTGCGACCGAAGGCTACGCGCTCGTCCGCGCGCTTGCACATCAGTTCGAGTGCGCGCTGGGCCATGCCGATCACGCGCATGGCGTGGTGCATGCGGCCCGGCCCGAGGCGACCTTGCGCGATCTCGAAGCCGCGGCCTTCGCCAAGCAGCATGTTCTCCTTGGGCACGCGCACGTTGGTGAACTCGATTTCGCAGTGTCCGCCCGGCATGTGATAGGTGCCGATCACGTCGAGCGGCCGGATCACGTTTATGCCCGGCGTATCGGCGGGAATGATGATCTGCGAATGTTGCTGGTGGCGTGGCCGGTCCGGATCAGGCGTATGGCCGAGCAGGATGTAGACCTTGCAGCGCGGGTCCATGGCACTTGAAATCCACCACTTGCGGCCATTGATGACGTAGTCGTCGCCGTCGGCTTCGATCTTCGTGGCGATATTGGTCGCGTCCGAGGAAGCTACGGCAGGCTCGGTCATCACATAGGCGGACTTGATATCGCCATCGAGCAAGGGATGCAGCCAGCGTTCGCGCTGTTCTTCCGTGCCGTACTTGGCGAGGATTTCCATGTTCCCGGTGTCGGGCGCATTGCAGTTGAAGAACTCCGACGCACCCAGAACACGGCCCATTTCCTCGGCCAGCGGCGCATATTCAAGGTTCTTGAGACCGGGACTGTAGGGCGCGTAGTCTTCTGGCAGGAACAGGTTCCACAGCCCTTCGGCCTTGGCCTTTTCCTTGATCGCCTCGCCGCCGGGCCACGGCGTCCAGGCATTGGCCGGATCGTGGAGGAATGCCTCGCGCTCCGCCTCGATCGGATAGATGTGCTGGTCCATGAAGGAGATCAGCCGCTCGCGCAGATCGCGAACCTTGGGGCTGTATTCGAAGTCCACCGGTCTATCTCCTCATCAAAGCGTCACGCCGCCATCGGCGACGATGGTCTGGCCGGTCACGAAGCCGGCCAGCGGGGAAGCGAGGAACAAGGCAACGCCTGCCATTTCCTCGATGGTGCCGAAGCGGTGCAGCGGGATCTTGGACAGCGCTTTCTCGCGCCGTTCGGGGTGATCCATCGTCACCTTGGTCATCTTGGTTTCGACGAGGCTCGGCGCGATGCCGTTCACCCGCACGCCCTCACCTGCCCACGCCAGAGCCAGCGTGCGCACTAATTGTACCGCGCCAGCCTTCGACGAGGCATAGGCCGGATTCGCCAGCGTTGCCTTGAAGGCGCCAATCGAGCTGACGACGATGATCGAACCCTGCCCTGCCGCCAGCGCCTCGTGAAAGCGCTCCGATATCTGCAACACGCTCGACAGGTTGACTGCCACGACCTTGTCAAAATGCTCGCGCTGGAACTCCTGCCGTTTGTAAAGCACCGCGCCCTGCGAATGGACCAGCACGTCGAGCCCGTTGACAAACGGATCGGGCGCGTCGGCGATGGAAGCGGGATCGCTGACGTCGACTTGCGAATAGCCCAGCCCTTCAAGGTCCGAACCGTCGTCCGCGCTGTAGTCTGCTACCGACGCGCGCGTACCCCAGACATGGACTTGCGCTCCGCGCGCACGAAACGCCTGCGCAATCCCGTTGCCGATACCGCTCGATCCACCGACGACGAGCACGCGCTTGCCCGAAAAATCGAGTTCGCCGCTCATTGCCCCAAAACTCCCGTTTTCATCCAGCGCCGCGCGCGTTCGAACAGCCACTTGGCGCGCTTGTGCAGGCGCTCGCCCACGTCTTGCGGAGCCTTGCCGGCGCAGGCCCGCGCATAGGTCCCTTCAAGCAGGATGCCGAGTTTGTAGCAGGCGAAGACCCCGTACCAGTCGACGCGTTCGACGCTACGCGTGGCATGCGCGGCATAGTGTGAAACCAGTTCCTCGGCGGTGGGAAAGCCGTTCCACGGCTCGATCGACAACATGCCGCCATCCGGTCCTTGCGGCCAGGTGGCGAGCACCCAGCCGAGATCGATCAGCGGGTCGCCTATCGTCGCCAGTTCCCAGTCGATGATCGCGGCAAGTTCCGGGCTGTCATTGCGGTACATGACATTTGCGAGGTGGTAGTCGCCATGCAGGATGCCCGGCACGAAGCAGTCAGGCCGTGCGCTTTCCAGCCATTGAGCGACGCTCGCGACGTCGCCGAGTTCTGCCGGCCCCGGCCATCCCTGAAGTTCCGTGTAGCTTTCGAGCTGGCTGCCCCAGCGCGCTACTTGCCTTTCGAGAAAGCCGTCGGTCTTGCCGAAATCGCCAAGGCCAATCTGATCGGGCACGAGCGCGTGCAAGGCTGCCAGTCCTTCGACGAGAGCAAGACCCATGCGTTGCTGCACGGCTGGGTCGTGGTGCGTCTCTGGAATTCCATTCTGCGGATTGAAGCCTTCGATCGGCTCCATCAGGTAGAAGGCCGCGCCGATGACGTCCTCATCCGGGCAGGCGGCAATAAGCCGCGGATGCGGCACCTCGCTCGCTGCGATCGCAGCGAGCAGCCGCCCCTCGCGCCGCATCGTCTCGTTGCTGTTGGCGCGGGCATGGACGGGCGGACGGCGCAGCACAAAGTCGCGTCCGCTTCGGGAAAAGCGCAGCAGCACGTTCTGGCTGCCGCCAGCGAGCTTGGCCACATCGCCGAGCGGTCCACTGCCGAGACCCTTCGCATCCATCCACTGAGTCAGTCGATCGAGATCGACCCCCAAGTCACCCATCTTGCATCCACCTTTCGTAAGGCAGCTTCATGCACCGATCATTTCTGCATTGCAATGCAATTTTCAATCGGCGCGCACCTTCTCCCTCTGCCGGATGACGCCCTGACCCTCCAGTTTCGCCAGTTCGTCCGGCTCGCACGACAGCCAGTCGGCAAGGACTTCGCGGCTATGCTCGCCTACTTGAGGCGGGCGATAGCGATAGTCGGCAGGCGTCGCAGAGAGCTTGCCCGGATAGGCGACCGTCGGGATTGCAACGCCATCGTCGCGGGTAAAGCGGTGCACCGTCTTGCGATGCTCGACGAAGGGATCGGCGAATACATCGGCAATCGTATTGACCGGCCCGGCGGGGATGCCTTTGGCGACCAGTCGTTCGATCAGCGGCCCACTCTCGAACTCGCGCACGACTTCCTGCACCCTGGCTTCGATGGCGTCGCGGTTGATGAGACGGGACCGGCCAGTCCTGAAACGCTCGTCGTCGGCCAGTTCCGGCACGCCCATCTCATTGCAGAAGGCGCGAAACTGGCCGTCGTTGCCAATGGCGATAATCATGATGCCGTCGGCAACTTCGAAGGTCTTGTAAGGGACAACTGTCGGATGACGGTTGCCGAGCCTGCCGGGGTTGATGCCGCCGACCAGCCAGTTCGATGCCTGGTTCGCCAGCATCGCGATCTGCGTATCGAGCAGCGACACGTCGATCTGCTGACCCTCGCCCGTTCGCTCTGCATGGCGAAGCGCCATCATGATGGAGACAGTCGCGTACATGCCGGTCGACAGGTCGGCCATGGCGACGCCCGCGCGCAGCGGCCCGCCGTGCTCCTCGCCGGTTACCGACATGAACCCGCCCATGCCCTGCGCGACAAAGTCGTAGCCGCCCCTGTCGGCATAGGGGCCGGACTGCCCGAAGCCGGTGATCGAGCAGTAGACGATGCTCGGATTGAGCGCGGCAACCGAAACGTAGTCGAGGCCGTATTTCGCAAGCCCGCCGACCTTGAAATTCTCGACGAGGATGTCGGCCTCGGCAGCAAGCCTGCGGACCAGTGCCGCTCCTTCGGGATTGGCGATATCGATGGCAGCCGACCGCTTGTTGCGGTTGGCGCAGAGGTAGTAGGCGCTTTCCTGCGGGTCTTCCGAGCCGTCGGGCAGGCTTAGAAATGGCGGACCCCATCCGCGCGTATCATCGCCCTTGCCGGGCAGTTCGACCTTGAGCACGTCGGCGCCGAAGTCGGCGAGAATCTGGGTCGACCATGGCCCGGCAAGGACTCGTGAAAGATCGAGAACCTTGATGCCTTCAAGAGCGCGTTTCGGCGTCGCTTCACTCATCGTATCGCTCTCCTCAACCTAGCCGGACCAACGTGCGGCCAAGGTTCGAACCATCGAACAGTCCAAGGAATGCGCCAACGGCATTGTCGATGCCCTCACGCACGGTATCGGCCTGCTTTAGCAGTCCAGCCTTGTGCCACGCCTTCATGTCGGCAAGGAAATGCTGCTCGAGATCCATGTGATCGGTGGCGATAAAGCCCTTGAGCTCAAGGCGCTTGGTCATGATTTGCGTGAGGTTGCGCGGCGGCGTCACAGCGCCAGCTGCATTGTATTGCGAGATCATCCCGCAGATCGCCATGCGCGCGAAGGGATTGGCGAGAGCAATGGCAGCGTGGAGATGGTCGCCGCCGACATTGTCGAAATAGAGATCGATGCCAGACGCACCAATTGCCTTGACCTCGCGCGCCAGCGCCTTGGTGAGGTTGTCTTCGGCCTTGTAGTCGATCACGCCGTCCAGCTGCAGCACGTCGCGCAGGAACGCGGCCTTGTGCTCTCCGCCTGCCGCGCCGATGACCTTGTGCCCCTTGATCTTCGCCATCTGGCAGACGAGCGAACCGACGCCGCCCGATGCCGCCGAAACGAACACGACGTCTCCGGGAGTCAGCCTGCCGATGTGCAGCAAACCAGCATAGGCGGTCAGGCCCGTTACACCCGCGAAGCCGAGCCACGATTGCGGCGGCAGTTCGGAACCGTCGCGCAACTGCAATGCATCGGCGGGCGCGGTAAAGGCCTCTCTCCAGCCGAGACGCGAGAACACCAGATCGCCGGGAGCGAAACCGGAATCGCTTGATGCGATGACTTCTCCAATAGCCGGACCTTCCATTGCTGCGTCGAGCTGGAACGGCGGCACATAGCTTTTCGCATCGTCCATCCGTCCGCGCATGGCAGGATCGATCGCCATGAACAGGTTGCGCACCTGAACTTCGCCGGCACCGGGAGCAGGCACCTCGCGTTCAGCCATGGCGAAGTCTTCCGGGACCGGCGATCCGACGGGTCGCCGCTTCAATTGCACCTCGCGCGAAATCACAATTCTCTCTCCCGGTCCTTGGCTTTACGGGTGGGAGCCTTAGCTTCCCTGAGGTCCGGATTCAACTATTTCTGCACTCAAGGTCAAAATTGCTCGACAGCACCGAAGCGAGTTGATAGCCATATGAGCACAGCACATGCCTGATCAGTTTGATCTACTGCCGATCATCGTCGGCGTCGGTCAGGTCAATGACCGGCCCGCCAATCCGCTCGACGGCATGGATCCGGTCGCGCTGATGATCGAGGCACTGCGTCGTGCGCAAACCGATGCAGGCGCACCACTGCTTGCCTCGGCGGATACCCTTGCGACGGTGAAGCAAATTTCCTTTGCGCAGATCTGGGATTGCGGGGCGCAGGTCGCGAGAGCCATCGGCGCGACCGAGGCGACAGTCAGCGAGACCTTGCTGCCAAGTGGCGAAAGTCCGGTCCGCCTGCTTAATGACGCAGCAAACCGGATCGGTTCGGGCGAAATCGAAGTTGCGCTGGTCTGCGGTGGCGAGGCGCTGCGCACGGCTGCAGCGCATGTCGCGGCAGCCGAACAAGGCCGCAAACTCGATCCGGTGCGCGAAGCCAGGCACCGTGTTCGCACGGGTTATGCTGCGCAGCATAGACTTGTCGCACCAGTTGATTTCTACCCGCTCTACGAGAACGCCTTGCGCGCATCGCTCGGGCAATCGCTCGAAGAGGCGCAGGCGGAGAGCGGCACGATCTGGTCGCTTTTCTCGCAAATTGCTGCAGGCAATCCACACGCCTGGATCAGGGAGGGCAAGACAGCCGGAGAGATCGCGAAGCCATCGCCCGGCAATCGCATGATCGCCTTTCCCTACACCAAGCTTCAGGTTGCCAACAGCGCGGTCAATCAGGGCGCAGCATTTATCGTTACGAGTGTGGGCAAAGCTCGCGGGCTGGGCATTCCACAATCGCAATGGGTCTTCGTCGGCAATGGCGCTGGCGCGAACGAACCGGAAGATGTGCTGATGCGCGACCGGTTCGATCACAGTACCTCGATGGAAGTAGCAATCCGCAAGGCACTGGAACTGAATGAGGTCGGCCCGGCGGAACTCGACGCAGTGGAACTCTACAGTTGCTTCCCCTGTGTGCCGAAGATGGCGCGGCGGATCATCGACTGGCCGCTCGACAAGCCTGCGAGCGTGTTTGGCGGACTCACCTTCGGCGGAGGCCCGGTCGGCAACTACATGTCGCACGCCATCGCCTCGATGACCGATCTCTTGCGGGCCGAAGGTGGAACGGGCCTGTTGTTCGGCAACGGCGGCATAGCCACGCGCAACCACGCGATCGTGCTTTCCAGCCAGCCGATAGCAGCCGCAGCATTTCCTCGCAGTCATGATTTTCAGTCCGAGGCGGATGGCTCACGCGGCCCGATACCGGCGCTGGCTCCCAACCATGTCGGCCCGGCCACCATCGAGACATGGACGGTCTTTTTCGGGCGCGACGGAACGCCTGATTCAGGGGTCGTCGTAGCACGAACACCGCAAGGCGAACGCACGCTCGCATGGCTTTCTCTGAATGACTGCGCCAGTCTCACCTCCAACTCGAACGCCTGTCGGGAACCGGTTGGACGAGCGGGCACAGTCGTTGCCGAAGAGAGCGGGCGCTGCTGGCAATTTTCGTGAGATCGCCGGTTGCGGAGCGCGCCGGAAATCAGGTCTCCCGCCCCTTGCGCCGGTTCTGGTTGTCGATGAAATCCTGCATCTGGACAGTCGGCTCATCGGAGAGGAATGCCGATGCGAAACTATCAATCCCGGCCGCAACGGCTTCATTGAGAGGCAAGTGTTCCCATGAGTGGATAAGCTGCTTCTGCAGCCGCACGGCAATGGGCGCGCAGGCCATGATCTTTTCGAGAATGACACGCACGGCTGCGTCGAGGGCGCTCTCGGGAACCAGTCGATCGATAAGGCCCCACGCCAAGGCGTCTCGTGAAGATACATTCTCGCCAAGCAGCAGCATCTGGCGCGTGCGCCCCCAGCCGATCAGCATGGGCAGCAAGGCCGCTTCGACCACGGAAGGTATGCCCAGTTTGACTTCGGGCATTCCGAACTCTGCATTTTCAGAGGCGATCCGGAAATCGCAACAGGCCGCGATCTCGAGTCCTGCCCCGAAGGTGTAGCCGTTGATGCGCGCGATGGATGGAACCGGCAGCGACCGGATCGCGTCGCAGCACCGATGCACCCTCGTAATGAATGCTCGGGCCTCGTCAGGGCCGGCAAGCGTGGCCATCTCCTTGATGTCTGCGCCGCCGATGAAAGCCTTGGGGCCTGTCCCGGTCAGGACTACCGCGCGAAGGTTTTCGTCTTGGGCCAGATTGGCGATCGCACGCTCCAGCTCCTCCATCAACTCGCTGTTGAGCGAGTTCAGCCTCGAGGCATTGTCGATCACGACCGTTACGACGAGGCCGCCATCAAGCCGTTCCCTGTCCAAGCGTACTTGCTGCATTCCCATCCGGTCCCTCGCCAGCCAGTTCGCTCGCATGGTGACAAGGTATGACCCGAAGCGCTAGGTGTCCGCACAACGTAAGCCCGGTGCAAAGATGATGGGCTTCGGCCCGGACGCATTGGGCTGAAGACTCGAACGGTGCCTCAATTCGGACTGCGGCGGCACCGCACATGGGATGGGAGGAAGCAAGGACATGAAAGTCGGTTGGATCGGACTTGGCGAAATCGGCAAGCACATGGCTCTGCGCGTGCTGGACGCTGGCCACGATCTTGTCGCCTACGATCGCGGAGCCGGCAAGGAGGAGGTCGCCGCAAAGGGCGCCAGGATGACCAGCGATTACGCGGCCCTCGCGGCCGGTTGCGAGGCGCTCTGCCTGTGCCTGTTCAGCGATGCGCAGGTGCGCGACGTTCTGTTCGACCAGGGCACATTGGCGGCAATGCAGCCAGGCAGCGTTCTTGCCATTCACACGACCGGATCGCCTGCCCTCGCCCGCGAAATTGGCGAACGCGCGCCGCCAGGCGTCTCGGTGCTCGACGCCTGCTTCAGCGGCGGACCGCACGAGACGGCCAACGGCGACCTGACGCTGATGGTCGGCGGCGACGAGCAGGTGCTCGAAAAGGCACGGCCCGTGCTTTCGACCTATGCATCGCGCATCAACCACATGGGGCCGCTCGGGGCCGGGCAAACGCTCAAACTGCTGAACAATCTCCTCTTCGCGACGAACCTGATGCAGGCTGCCGAAATCCTCGACATCGCCAGGACCCAGGGGCTCGATCCCCAGTTCGCGGCGAAGGTGATCTGCCAGTCCAGCGGCGGCTCCATGGCGATGGGCCTGCTCCAGAATGGACCAGCGGAACTGACCCTGAATGCTGCGCGGCATTACATGGTCAAGGACGTCGATGCCGCTTCCGAGGCCGCGAAGGACACGGGGATCGATGTGTCGACCTTCCGGAAGACACTGGACTATTACCGCTAGGTGGAAGGAGCCTCCACCTCATCAACCGATCTACGGGCAGGTCTCAACACCGCGGGCAAGATCGCGGTCGTGCTCGGCGGCGTCTTGCCCGGCATTGCCACGGGGACGATCTCGGTCATGCTGCCGGGCATTTCCGATGCCTTCAGCGACGGCGGCAACGACCTGCAGATCAAGATGGTGGCAACGGCGGCGGGCCTCGGCATGATGGTCGGCGCGCCGCTCGGTGGTTATCTGTCAGACCGTCTGGGCAAGATGCCGGTGCTGGCTTTCGTGACGCTGCTCTTCGGCCTTGCCGGGTCTGCCGCCGTGTTCGCTGGCGCCCTGTGGCATCTGATTGCCTTGCGGTTCGTCATCGGTTTCTGCTCCGGGACGATATCGGTCTGCTACCTCGCGCTGATCGGCGATGCATTTCAGGATCAGTCGCAAAGCCGCTGGCTGGGCTACAACGGGGCGGCGGCCACGTTCGTGCTGATGCTGCTCAATCCTGTAGCCGGGGCGCTGGTTGATACCGGCTGGCGCAACGGATTTCTCATCTATGCGCTGGCGTTCCCGACATTGGGTCTCGTGTTTGCCGGGGTTCCGCGTGGCCGGAGCAATTTCACGAAACCAGATGCCAGAAGCGAAGCGGGCAGCGCATTCAGAATGCCCTGGGCCGCGATGGTGCTTGCGATAGTCGCTGGCACTATCGCGACCGGCACGATGCTCTACTGGCCGTTCCGGTTGCGCGAAATAGGAGTGACCTCGGCGCGCGACCTCGGCTTCTATGTGTTGCCCAATGTCCTGCTGGTCGGCATTTCCGCGTTTCTCTATGGTTTTGTGCGACGCTATCTTGCGATGGCCCAAGTATTCATGGCCTGCGGCTTCTGCTCCGCGCTCGGCCTCTCGATCATCGCCTTTTCGACACATCCGTCACTCACGATGGTCGGGCTGGCCATCGAAGGCATTGCAGTCGGGCTCATCACGCCCAACCTCACCATGTTCACGATTTCGCTCTCCACCGAGGCGACACGAGCCCGCACACTCGGCGTAATGAAAGGCGTCTACTTCGGCAGCCCGTTCCTCACGCAATTCGTACTCGAATGGGTTAGTGGACAGTCGGGTCCGGCTGGCGCGCTGTTGGCCATTGCAGGCATGTCGACCGGCCTGGGCATTTTCATGGTGCCCAATGCGGTGCGCCGGCCTCGAACCTGAGGGCCTGGTCAGACGCAACCGAAAGCTACCCTTTGTGAAAGATGGACAGGGAGGACGCTCCCGCCCCTGCTTCCCCGGCACTCTTCAATCAACAGCCAGCACGGCATCCAGAAAGACATAGCTGGCGATCGGCTTGAACCACGCCATTTGAGGTTCCTCGACGAAGCGCAGGCCCGGCAGACGCAAAAGCCGGTCGAGAAAGGCGCGGGCTTCCGCGAGGCCAAGCTGCGCGCCGGGGCAGCGGTGAGGACCGTCGCCAAAGCTCATGTAGCCGCTTCCCGGTGTCTTCGTGGCCGCGCGGTGCGGATCGACGAGGTGCGGGCAGGGGCCGGTAGCCGCCTCGTCGGTATTCGCCTTGCGCACGTCAATGGTGAGCGAGGTGCCGGCGCGCACGAGACCGTAGCCCGGCAAATCGATGTCGGCAGCGGCGTAGCGTCTGATGTAGCCCACGATCGGTTCAAGCCGGAGGATCTCGTCGATGATTGCCAATTGCACCTGTGGTCCGGAATTGCGGAACTGATCGGCCAGGTCGGGATTGTCGATCATGTACCAGGTGCACATCACGATCAGCTCGCGCGTCGTCACCATTCCGGCGAAGGCATAAGAGCGCACCTCGGTGTGGATGAGCTGGTCCGATGCTCCGGCATCGAGCATTCGCGAAATCACGTCATCGCGGCGGTGCTCCCGGCGAGCCTCGATTGCGGGCAGCACATCCGTCTCGAAAAATTGGCGAACCGCCTCGTCCGTTTCGGATTTGACCGGGCGGTTCGATGCGGGATCGGTATTGATGGTGTCCCTGATCCGGCGCGTGATCACCGGGAGATCGGAATGATCGAGGCCGAGCACTTCGGCGGCAACCGCCACCGCGTATTCGAAGGCCATCTGGTCGAGCCGGGCCGTTTTTTCCGAAGCGATCCGGGCAACGATGCTCTCCGCAGTCGCTTCCATGATCGGTTCGTAGCGATCCTTGATCGCCCGCAGAGTGAAGAACGGTGCGACTGCCGCGCGACGCTTGCGGTGACGTTCGCCGTCGAGGTGGAACAGCGTCATCCGGTCTTCGTCGACCGGCTGGCTTTCAGAGACGCCGGCACCCGATTGCAGTACGTCGGTGCTGCGCAGGAGCGCGCTGGCCGCCGGAAACGTCTTGATCGCACTGGCCAGCTTCGCCGGCGAAGTCGACTCGGTGGCGAGCTTCGCAGTCTTGGTTCCAGGCCCAATATTTAGACCTTCCATCAGGCTATCCGTCCTGTCCGACATATCACTCTCACTTTGGCAGGTCGCATGGGCGCGCTGCTATTAGGACAAGGCATGATGTGCAGAATGCAGACCCTATGCGCAATCGGCAATCCGGCACCGGATGGTCGTCCGCTTTCAGGTGCAACGACTGTCATACTCAATGACCGGAAAGTCGGGGCAAGCGGACGTCGCGCGCTTGTCCGGCGGCAGCGACGTTCGATCAGTTGCCAATCCTGATTTGGAAGACATGCATGCAACCGGGGAAAGCTACCGCTTCGTGGTGCCGCCACCTACAAAGACGCCGCGCTTCGGTTCCATGACACCGAAGCTTGCATGCCGCGTGGCAATGCGAATGAGCCAAGATTGCTGGATCGCGCGCTATTCTGGCCACATCGAGGCAGGGGAAACCAGACCCCATGTTTCCATACTCATTCCATAGGGAACGAGTGGCGCTGATCTAACGTTGAAAAGCTGGCGCACCCGACAATGCTAAAACTTCTGTCGCAGGCAGTGCCGGGACGTCCCTAACTACTCTGTAAAATCAGGGATTTGTCTTCTACCATGTTCACGGTTGATCGCCCCCGTTTGTCTGCATTTCGATCACCATGTGGGGTCGAAAGTTGGAACAATTTTATGGTGTGTATAACCTATGGCACTGACAGCATTGAAGGTGAAGAACGCCAAGCCCGGTCGCTACGTTGATGGGCGTGGCTTGTGTCTTTTCGTGAAGGAGAGCGGCTCCCGCAGCTGGGTCTTGCGGATGCAGCATAACGGCAGGCGGCGCGACTACGGATTGGGATCGGCGCTCGATGTGACGCTGACCGAGGCGCGGGACGCCGCAGCCGCATTGCGCCGCCAGGTTCGCGCTGGGATCGATCCCGTTGCCGAACGAAGGAAGTCGCGCAAGGTGGTGCCGAGCTTCGAAACCGCAGCGCGCGAATGCTACGAGGCATTGAAGGACGGCTGGAAGAACCAGAACTATCGCAACTGGATTTCCAGCATGGAGAACCACGTTTTCCCGCTGATCGGCAGGAAGCCCGTCGATCAGGTGGACAACACCCACGTCGTCGAGGTGCTCACGCCCATCTGGCTCGAAATCCCCGATACCGCCCGCAAGATTCTCCAGCGTATCGGTGCCGTGCTCGACTTCGCGCATATCAAGGGATGGCGCGAGGAAGAGGCCGCGCTGCGCTCAGTCCGCAAGGGCTTGCCACGCCAGACCGACAAGGTCGAGCACTTCAAGGCCATGCCCTATGCCGACATTCCGGCGTTCATGAAGGAGTTGGCGAACGCATCACCCACCACGGGCCGCGATGCCCTGCGGTTCACCATCTATAACGCCGTGCGGTCGAGCGAGACGCGCAAGGCCGTCTGGACCGAGATCGACCTCGACAAGGCGGTCTGGACCATCCCCGGCGAGCGCATGAAAGCAAAGGAAACGCATGTGGTGCCGCTCTCTAGGGCAGCGGTTTCCATTCTGCTTCGGCGCTGGAAACTGCGCACGAGCGACGATGGCCTCGTTTTCTCGAACAATGGCGAGAAGCCCATCAGCGACATGACGATGACCAAGCTATTGCGCGACGCAGGGATCAAGGGCGCAACAGTCCACGGCTTTCGTTCGGCATTCACCGATTGGGCAGCGGAAAAGACCGACTTTCCGAAGGAAGTGGCAGACAAGGCATTGGCCCACAAACTGAGCAACCAGGTCGAGGCCGCCTACCGTCGCACCGACTTCTTCGACAAGCGGCGCGAGTTGATGGCGGTTTGGGCGGAATATTTGAATCCGGAATCATAACGTTCGAAGGTGCCACAAGTGCAAAGCTATGCACGGCCCCGACTTCGACTAGATTTGGCTATCAGGTTCGTTACGATCCAATTCTTTGGCTGCTTCGCGGGCTTTTCGGACGCCGCAAGCCAATTCTGATATCGGATTATAGGGGGGTTACAATGAAGTATTTGTGGACGGCAGGCCTAGTCCTAACGCTTGCGGCCTGTGGTCAAGCTCCGAACCCAGCGCCCGAAGATGTTCAAGTTGAAGCTGGCTCAGTTGGCGATGCTTTCGATCCTGCAACAGCTGAGATTTCGTTGGACGCTTCACCGCAAAGCGACACGCAAATCCGGTTCGTTGTGACAACCAATCTTCCAACTCCGGTAGAGGTTATGGCTGGAGTAGCTTTGGCGGGTCAGAAGCCTGACGACGTCTTCATAGGTCACAGCGAGCGAGTTACACTTGCGTCCTCTCGCACCGAATTTGTCCTCGATACCTCCAGCGCTCGCAACGCGTTGCCGAGCGGAGAATATGATGCAGAGGTGAGTTTCTACCCACGTTGGGGAGCGGAGAATGGTAATCCAGCCGCAAAGACCGCACCCGAACTCGAAGCTACGGACAGGATCACATTGGGCGGTTCGGGAGAGGATCGCGCAGACGCCGAGCGCAGGAATGAGCTGCAACGTTGGGTAATGGGTAATATCGGCATGAATGTGCCATGGAATCGAGAGAACTTCGAGGCGCGGCTTGGTCCTGCGCAGAAGGGACCTTCGACAATGTCGAGATTGCACGACGCCTACTACTTCCCAGATGCTGATATGACCTTCCTGGTCAATCGCCTTAAGAACGAAGTGACGGTGTGGCGCGTGGGCGATGTGACAGAGTGACAGGAGTCCGGTCGGCTTTTCCCTAAAGAGGGTTTCAATGCCACCGGTCTGAAACTCGCAGCTCAACGAACTTCTGCAAGCTGGCAGTGGTAACGCGCGTTGCCTTGCCGATCTTCACCGTTTCGAGTTCGCCCGTCGCGATCAGCTGGTAGAGCTTCGTCCGCCCAACACCTATCATACGGGCAGCTTCATTGACCCTGACGCAGATCGGCTCGACAGGTTGATGGCCGCTCATTCCGCCGGTTCCTCTTCACGATAGTGAGCGGGATCGGCGATCCAGCGATTGATGGCAGACTCGTGCCAGCCCGCGCCGTGGATGCTGATCTTCACTTGCGACGGGAACGTGCCTTCGGCGATCTTGCGATAAATGGTGGAGCGGGAAAGTCCGGTGCGGTCGAGCACGGTCTTGAGACGGATGATGCGTTCGGTATTCGACATAGGGCATTCTCACTTTGGTATCGGCAGCCCCTCTGCGGAACATAATGAGAACTTTTATGAAAGGCGCAAGGGCCAGGTTCAGTTGGAATTCGGGCAATTCTTCAACGATTTGCACGATTTGAACCATCTATGGACGGTTAGAGACTTTTGCGGACAAACCGCTTCTTCGCCTTTGGTTCTGAGAATTTTTTCGTTCGACGTGATCTTGCGGCTCGCGCGCGCGAATTTGCGACGGCAGAGATGGATTTCCGCGCCATCTTTG
>JAGREN010000153.1 GCA_020446505.1 Novosphingobium sp.
CCCTTCAGCTTCTGCTTGGCGCGAAGCTGGATGCCGTAGTCAGACAGCTTGCCCTTGCGGCGCGCGCCGTGCTGACCCGGAGGGTTGGGGCGAGTGTTGACGGGGCTCTTCGGGCGGCCCCAGATATTCTCGCCCATGCGACGGTCAAGCTTGTACTTGGCGCTGTTGCGCTTCGACATAGGTCGTCTCCAATCTGCTGCCGCAGCCACCGTGGCCACAGCTCTAGCCCGGAAGCGCACCGCCTTATGACTGGCATGAGGCGCGGCCACCGCTTCACCGGGGTGCGGGGCCAATCGGGCCGTCCAGAGCGGATGGGCGCCGAAGTGAAGGCGGGCCAATAGGCGATATGGCGCACAAGTCAAGGTATTCCACTTGGCTACTTGGCCTGCCGCGCTGCAACCGCTAACAGCGCGGGCGATGCCACAGCCCCCTCCCGAGCCCGCCGATTGCACTTCGATGGAAGAGGTGCGCGCGGGCGTCGATGCACTCGATGCCGAACTTGTCGAACTCCTGGCCAGGCGCTTTGCCTATATGCGGGCCGCGGCGCGACTGAAGCCTGAGCGGGGACACGTCCGTGATGAAGCGCGCAAGGCCGAGGTCATAGCCAATGCACGAGAGCAGGCCGAAGCACTTGGTGTGCCGGCTGATCTCGTCGCTGAATTATGGGAGCGCCTCGTTGAGGGCTCGATTGCCTACGAATACAAGGAGTGGGACCGGCTAATTCGTTAGTTCTCGAAGCAACCGAATTTGCTCGTCGGTATCCTGCTGAGAGCGCGCTCGTTCAAGCATTCGCTCCGCCTCCGCTTGCCGCTGTTCGATTTCTGCGACCGTCTGGCAAACCCGCTTGGGAGTGATGCTCCCGGTGGACGTCACCGTCTTGCAGACCTTGCGCATTTTCGGGTCGCGCGCGCCCTTTACGACAACTTCCGCTTCCGGATTTTTGGACGTTTCAACCTGCGCCCCGGCATCCTGATCGGCTGGCGCCTGTTCGCTCTTGTCCTCCGCAAGGGAACTACTCACTGCCAGGGGGCAGCAAGCTAGCAATGACCCGATGCCTGCTGCGACAAACGAGCTCACCAACCACGTTTCCTTCATGAGCGCCCGGGCGCAGTAAGCAGATTTACAACGTCACGAACGATCGGACTAGTTATCGGACCTGGGCCTGCTCGATCTTGCCAGGGTGCTGAGCACTCCACGCAACGTGCGCACTTCCAGATGGTTCCAACCCGGCCGTGTGAGAACATTTCGCAAGGTCAGCCGGTTGGCCTCGGCCCGGGTTTTCGGCCAGAAATAGTTTTTTGGCTCCAGCAATGCTTCGAAATGGCCGATAAGGCCTTCGAGTTCGTCCTGGGGGGCAGGGGGAAGCGCCTCTTCGCTGGCGGGCAGGGACATTCCCGCAGCCTTTGACCACTCATAGGCGCACAGGATCACTGCTTGTGCGAGGTTCAGCGAACCGAAATCGGGATTGACCGGCACGGTCAGGATCGAGCGGGCGAGTGCCACATCCTCGGTCTCCAGCCCTGAGCGCTCGGGGCCGAATACCAAAGCGGATCGGCCTTGAGCGGTCCGCATTTCCTTCGCCGCCTGTTCGGGCGTAACGACCGGCTTGGTCATGCCGCGCTTGCGCACCGTCGTTGCATAGACATGCGAACAGTCGGCCACCGCATCGGCCAGCGTTTCGAACACCTCTGCCTTTTCAAGCACCTCGTCTGCCCCTGCGGCCGCTGGTCCGGCAGAGGGGTTGGGCCAGCCATCGCGGGGAGAAACCAGCCGCATTTCCGCCAGCCCGAAATTCAGCATCGCGCGCGCGGCCTTGCCGATGTTCTCGCCGAGTTGAGGGCGCACGAGGACGATTACCGGGGTTTGGTCAGACATCGCCGGGGGCGCCGTCCTGTTCGTCCTTCATTGCGCTCGCGATCTCCTCGAACTGCCGCGCTTCGCTGAAGTCGCGGTATACCGAGGCGAAGCGGATGTAGGCGACCGAATCGATCTGGCGCAGGCCCTCCATCACCATCTCGCCGATCTCCATCGAGGGCACTTCGCTCTCGCCGAGCGTTTCGACCTGCCGCTGGATGCCGGAGACCAGCCGGTCGATTTGCTCCGCGCTGATCCCGCGCTTGCGGCAGGCGAGCGACACGGATTGCTCGATCTTGCCACGATCGAAGGACTCTCGCGCTCCGGTCGACTTGACGACGACGATGTCGCGAAGCTGCACGCGCTCAAACGTGGTGAAGCGCGCGCCGCAGCTCGAGCACTGGCGGCGACGACGGATCGCGGTATTATCCTCGGTAGGACGGCTGTCCTTTACCTGGCTGTCCTCATGCGCGCAGAACGGGCACCTCATTCAGGACAGCCTCCGGCCTGAGCGCAACCTACAACCCCTGATAGATCGGGAATTTCGAGCACAACTCCGCCACTTCGCCAGCCACGCGCGCCTCGACCTGACCGTCTCCGGCCTCGCCATTCTTGCGCAGGCCTTCGACGACTTCGGCGATCCACACGCCGATCTGGCGGAATTCATCAGGGCCAAAGCCGCGGGTCGTGCCGGCAGGCGTTCCGAGACGCAGCCCCGAGGTAAGGGCGGGCTTTTCAGTGTCGAACGGAATGTTGTTCTTGTTGCAGGTGATCGATGCGCGATCGAGCGCCTTCTCGGCATGCTTGCCCTTGGCTTCCTTGGGCCGCAGGTCGACGAGCATCAGGTGGTTGTCCGTGCCGCCCGAAACCACCTCAAGGCCATTGGCGCGGATCGATTCGGACAGGACCTTGGCGTTTTCGACCACGGCGCGCGCATAGGCCTTGAATTCAGGCTTCATCGCATCGGCAAAGCACACGGCCTTTGCGGCGATGACATGCATCAGCGGTCCGCCCTGAAGGCCGGGGAAGATCGCCGAGTTCATCTTCTTGGCGATAGCCTCGTCGTTCGAGAGGATCACGCCCGAGCGCGGGCCGCGCAGCGACTTGTGCGTGGTGGTGGTCACGACATGGGCATGCGGGATCGGCGACGAGTGCGCGCCGCCAGCCACGAGCCCGGAAATGTGCGACATGTCGACCAGGAGGTAAGCGCCGACTTCGTCCGCAATCGCGCGGAAACCTGCCCAGTCCCATTCGCGTGAATAGGCGGTGCCGCCTGCGATGATGAGCTTGGGCTTGTTCTCGCGGGCGATGCGCGCGACTTCTTCCATGTCGATGCGATGGTCGTCCTCGCGCACGCCATAGGCGACGGGATTGAACCATTTGCCGCTCATGTTGACGGGCGATCCGTGGGTGAGGTGGCCACCGGCTGCAAGATCGAGGCCCATGAAGGTATCGCCCGGTTGAAGCAGGCCGAGGAATACCGCCTGATTCATCTGGCTGCCCGAGTTGGGCTGCACGTTGGCAAACTCGCAGCCGAACAGGGCCTTGGCACGCTCGATGGCGATCGTCTCGATCTCGTCGACATACTCACAGCCGCCATAGTAGCGACGACCGGGATAGCCTTCGGCGTACTTGTTGGTCAGCACCGAGCCGGTGGCTTCGAGCACAGCCCGGCTGGTGATGTTCTCGCTGGCGATCAGTTCGATCTTGTCACGCTGACGGCCAAGCTCCTTGCCGATCCAGCCTGCGATTTCGGGATCGGCCTCCGCAAGGCTGGCAGTGAAGAAGCCGCTGGAGGTGACGGGTGCAGTTGTAGCTGAGGTGCTCATGCGTTCTCGCTGACTGGAGGGTTGGAGAGCTTGCCGACGCGGCGGACATGTCTATCGCCGCCGAAGTCGGTTGCAAGGAAGGCATCGAGGCAGGCCTTGGCCATGTCGAGGCCGGTAAGGCGTGCGCCCATGGCGATCACGTTGGCATCGTTGTGTTCTCGCGAAAGAGCCGCCGAAAGCGGTTCCGACACGAGTGCGCAGCGGCAGGCCGGATTGCGGTTCACCGCCATCGAAATGCCGATGCCCGAACCGCACAAGGCGACACCGCGCTCGGCTGTGCCGTCGGCGACGACACTGGCGAGCTTGTATCCGAAATCCGGATAATCGACCGAATCGGCGCTGTCGGGGCCGAGATCGGCGACTTCATGACCCATTTCGATGAGATACTCGCGCAGTTCGGCCTTGAGGCCGATGGCGGCATGATCGGAGGCAATAGCGATTCTCATTGGCAGCGTTCCTGAATCGGCTTTCGGGAGGCATTGCGCCCATAAGCCTTCGCAGTCGCAAAAGCGAGTCTGGCTGGCGGGGTACTTTCAGGATCGGATCGGCAAATCACGGCGCACCTGTCGGCTATCGAAGGGTGCCCAGACGAGCGGCTGTTCAAGGTTCGCGCTCCACGGCGGTGCTCCGCCTGTCTCGTCAGTTACGCGAACGCGCCCCACCTAGTCGGTCGCGTCCGGCATTGCAACGGGGGCCGGGCGGCAATCTCCACCGAATATTTACCCCGATGCGGGCACAATCCGGACTGGTTCAGCGGAGAAATGTCCATGTTCAGCTTCTTTCGGAAAGAGCGCGTGCCGACAGGCCCGCATGAATTCGGCGCGGAGACGGAGGTTGCGCGAAAGGCCGACGAACTGTTTTCGCTGCTGGATCTCAACAGCCCGCTCTACTGGAAGCGGCAGATGGGCGATCGCATCGAAAAGATTGCGCCCGACACGTTCGAGATGGTCATCAAGCAGTTGCCTGACGTGCGTTTCACGCTCTCGATTACGGAGTACGAGCCGGGCAGGGTGATCGCCTTCGAGGCAGTCAGCGAGCCGCGAATGGGGCGGCTCGACCGGGCAATCGAACGCTATGAAATTACCGAATTCGAACCGGGCATGAGCAGGCTCGAGCTCGGCATGACCGTTTTCTTCCAGAACGAGCTGAAGCTGCGTGCCTTTCAGGACGAGCAGGTGCTGCTGGGGATTTCCACCTTCAATGCCGTGGAGAAGATCCGCCTGTTCGCGGAAGAGGGCGAACAAGCTGTGCAGGTGGCGGATGAACAGCTCATCGTCGGCATAGACAAGGTCATCTGTCCGGATTCCTGACCAGTCAGCGTAACATGCGTTGAACTATGGCCGCAAACCCATAGATTGATGCCATGCAGCGATACCTGAATCACTGGGTCTGGCTTGGCCCCCTGTTCGCATGGATCATACTGGCAGCGGATTTTCTCGGTTCGGCGCCCCTTGCGCTGGTGCTATTGGCACTTGCCGCCAGCGTCACTTCGGCGGTCCATCATGCAGAAGTCATCGCGCATCGTCTGGGTGAGCCGTTTGGTACACTGGTCCTGGCCCTGGCTGTTACCGCCATCGAACTGGGGCTGATCCTCGCCTTGATGTCGGGCGATGCCGGATCGACGCTGGCGCGCGATACGGTCATCGCTGCGGTCATGATAATCCTGAACGGCATCGTGGGCACCTGCCTGCTGATCGGAGGGTTGCGGCATCGCGAGCAGGCATTCCAGCAATCGGGCGTAAGTGCCGCGCTGGCCACGCTTTCCGCGCTGACCGTGCTCAGCCTTGTGCTTCCGAATTTCACGGTCAGCGAGCCGGGCCCGGTCTATTCGGATTCCCAGCTCGCATTCGTCGCGGTCGTGTCGCTGCTGCTATACCTGACGTTCATCATGGTGCAGACGGTGCGCCATCGCGAATATTTCCTGCCGCCCAAGCAGGCGACCGCACATGCTTCGGATCATGGCGTCTTGCCGACCACCCGCGAGACGGCACTGTCAGTGGCGATCCTGATCGGGGCGTTGGGTGCGGTTGTCCTGCTTGCGAAGATCCTGTCGGAACCGCTGGGCGAAATGGTCGAGAGTCTGGGGGCGCCGCGTGCCATTGTCGGCGTAGCAATTGCCGCACTGGTCCTGCTTCCCGAGAGCGTCGCCGCGATCCGTGCGGCCTTGGGCAATCGCGTGCAGACCAGCCTCAACCTTGCTCTCGGTTCCGCACTTGCGACCATTGGCCTTACAATTCCGGCCGTTTCCGCGCTCGCGCTGATCCTCGGGATGCCGATCACGCTCGGACTTTCGGGCAAGGGCATTGTCCTGCTGGCCCTGACCCTGCTCGTCGCGACCCTTTCGCTCGGCAATGGTCGCACCACGATCCTTCAGGGGGCCGTCCACCTCGTCATTTTCGGGGTCTATCTGTTCACGACGATTGTGCCCTAGAGCCGAGCGCCGGACATGAAAAACCCCGCCGAAGCGGGGCTTTCCTTACTGATCGAGGAAGCTACGCATCTTGCGCGAGCGGCTCGGGTGCTTGAGTTTCCTCAGCGCCTTGGCCTCGATCTGGCGGAT
>JAGREN010000154.1 GCA_020446505.1 Novosphingobium sp.
CCTTGCGCGAACTGTTCAAGGACGAAGTGCGCGAACTTGGCCGCGAGCTTGGCCTCAACGAACTGTTCGTGGGCCGCCACCCGTTCCCCGGCCCCGGCCTAGCCATCCGCATTCCCGGCGAAGTGACCAAGGAACGCTGCGACATTCTGCGCAAGGCCGACGCGATCTACCTCGAGGAAATCCGCAACGCCGGCCTCTACGATGCGATCTGGCAGGCCTTCGCCGTGCTGCTTCCGGTCAAGACGGTAGGGGTGATGGGCGATGCGCGCACCTACGATTCGGTCTGCGCCCTGCGTGCCGTGACCTCGACCGACGGCATGACGGCGGACGTCTATCCCTTCGACGCCAGCTTCCTCACCGGCTGCGCCACGCGCATCGTCAACGAGGTCAAGGGCATCAACCGCGTGGTCTACGACTACACCTCGAAGCCGCCGGGCACGATAGAGTGGGAGTGACGATTCACGCCGCCGATCCTGCAGAGCGCGATGCCACTGTCGCGCTCTGGGAATTGGCCGGCCTGACCCGTCCGTGGAACGACCCGGTCCGCGACTTTGACCTTGCGCTTTCCAATCCCGGTTCGACGATCCTTCTGGCACGCGATGGCGGCAGGCTGGTCGGCAGCGTCATGGTCGGCTTCGACGGTCATCGCGGATGGGTATATTATCTTGCCAGCAATCCCGATTGCCGCCGCCGCGGGATCGGGCGTGCGCTCATGAATGCGGCTGAAGAATGGCTGAGGACGCGCGACTGCCCGAAAATCCAGCTGATGGTCAGGGGTGATAACCAGTCGGCACGCGGCTTCTATGACGCAATCGGCTATGACATCCAGGATGTTGTGACTATCGGCCGCAGGCTCGATAATTCCGCCTGAGATGGAACTTCCCCTCGGTTCCGATCCGCGCACCGAAGTTCTCCGTCGCATGCAGGCGGCGCTGGTGGATCGGTTCGGGCGGATCGGGCGGGCGGCGGCAGAATGGCGCAAGCCGGAGTGGGTGCTGGTGCAGGGCGTAATCGGCGCTCGCACGAAATCCGAAGTGTCCAATGCGGCGACCGACAGGCTGCTGGCTCGCTGGGGAACGTGGGAAGCAGTCGCCAGGGCCCCGCTCGAAGATCTTCAGGCCGATCTCTCTACCCAGACCTGTCCCAACCTCGCGGCCGAACGGCTGAAGGCGTGCTTGCAGGCACTCGTCGAACAACGCGGGGCGGTCGATCTGTCGCACCTGTTCGACATGGAAACGCAAGCGGCCATGCGCTGGCTCGAAACTCTCCCGGCCATCGGGCGCAAGATCGCGGCGGGGGTCGTCAATGCGAGCACGCTCGATCGCAAGGCGCTTGTGCTTGACGGGCATCACACCCGCATCCTGCAGCGAATGGGCCTGGTTCCGCCAAAGGCAGGCACCGACCGTGCCTATGAGGCGATCATGCCTGCGATGCCGCCTGATTGGGGCGCCGCCGACTACGACGAACACCACCTGCTGATGAAGAAGCTGGGGCAGACACTATGCCGCCCGGCGCGCACAGACTGTTCGCACTGCCCCTTCGCCAGCGACTGCGAAACGGGCCGCCGCCAGCTCGGCGGATAGGGGCCAGTTCGGAACAACCGCGCTGGAGGCACGTTGAAGCACCCCATGAAGGCCGTTCGCGGTCGTTATGGAGAGTGAACATGAATGCATTGTCGAAAGCCGGGCTGATCGGCGCCCTTGCGTCGGGAGCGATGCTGGCAGGCTGCGCCACGGTCGAAGAGGCAGTGGTGCAGAAGACTGCGGAAACCTATCACGCTACCCTCACCGGTGCGCAAGAGACGCATGGGGGCGATCCCGATGGTTACGCCACCGCGCAGCTCAGCGTTGCCGACCGGATCGATCAGGTCTGCTACGACATCAACGACATTCGCAATATCGGCCCGATCACGGCCATCCACATCCACAGAGGTGCTCCGGGCGTTGACGGGCCTCCGGTCTGGACACTCAAGCAGGCCAACGAAGGTGGCTGGAAGGACTGCACCGACAAGGCCGAATGGATGCAGGATGCCTTCGAGAACCACTTCCGTGGTTTCTACGTGAACATTCACACGACCGAATATCCCAACGGCGCCATCCGCGGTCAGTTCGGAGACTGACAGGCCGCATTGCGTTGACTTCCCCTTCCGCGCGTCTCACCGTTCGAGCCTGCGGAAGGGGAGGATCATGAGGTGAGTTCCTACAGGCTCTACGGCATGGGCAGTCCCAATGTCGTCAAGGTGGTGATCGCGCTGGAGGAACTCGGCCAGAGTTACGACTTCGCTCATGTGAACGTATTCCAGGGCGAACAGCGCGAATCGTGGTTCCTGGATCTCAACCCCAACGGCAAGGTTCCGGTGCTGGTCGAGCAGCGCGAGCAAGGTGACTTCGTTCTGTTCGAATCCGGGGCGATCATGGACTGGCTGGCGAGCCGTCATGGAGCTTTCGGGGGCGAGAGCGAGGACGAACGGGCGCTGGTGCGCCAGTGGCTTGCCTTTCAGATGGCCAATACCGGGCCGATTTTCGGCAATGCGATCCACTTCTCCTTCGCCACCAGGGAATGCCCCTACGGCCAGAACCGCTTCACCATCGAACTGCGCAAGTTGCTCAAGGTGATCGAACGTCGGCTTTCCAAAGCCGATTATCTCGCAGGCAACTATTCGATTGCCGACATGGCGCTGTGGCCGTGGATACGGACGCTGGAAATGTTTTTTGCCGACGATCTCCAGTCCCCCGCCCTGCGTCGCTGGTTCGCGCAGGTCGAAGCGCGTCCTGCCGTAGCAGCTGCGGTTGCGCGCATGGATACCATCGGCAAGCTGGACCGGGAGTCGCGGCGCGCGGCCAGCCCGGAACAGCTCGACCGTTATTTCGGCCGCGTGGCCTGGCAAGACTAGGCGGCGTGGAATTTGTCCACGCCGCCTAGGACATCGCACAAGCGCATTTACAGCGGACGGTTCGCAGTCAATACAGTCGCGGCAAGGATTCGAACGGGAGATTACGGATGCCCAGGTACAAGATGCTCGTCTTCACCAACCCCGCCAAAGGCGGCAGCGAGGAAAACTACAACAAGTGGTACAACGAGCAGCACATCCCCGATGTTTGCCGGATTGAAGGTTTCACCGGCGCACAGCGCTTCAAGAACACGATCGACGGCATGACCAACTACCTCGCGATTTACGAGGTGGACGCGCCTGACGCAGCCGCGGCAATCGCCAATCTGACGTCAAAGGCCGGGACCGACGAGATGATCATGTCCGACGATCTCGATATCGAGGGCACCTCGGTCATGGTCTATGAAGAGCTGACCGAACCCTATACCGCCTGACCGGCTTCACCACGCATTGCCAGCCTCGACTGCCCGCCTTTCGGCGGCGGTCGAGCGGCGTTTCAGCACTGCATTGCGGTGCGGGAAGCGGCCGAACCGAGAGATCATCCGGTAATGGTCGCGCGCGAAGCCAAGGATGAAGCTGTCGCCAAGTGCGGCGAACCGGCTCAGCGATAGTTGCTGATCGGCGATATGCTCGCTGTGCATCAGCGGCATCAGCACGAATTGCTTCTCGTGGAGCGTCAATCCTCGCTCCCAACCGCGCGCCAGCACGCCACGAAGAATTTCGCGCGCCAGCGGATCGCAGGCGAAGGCATCGGCGCTGCCCCTGAACAGGTTGCGCGGCACCTGATCGAACAGCAGGATCGCTGCGCGCGCCGTGTACCTGTCCCGCAGGAATTCGGCAGCGGGACGTTGCGAAAGTGCCGCCAGCCAATGGCCGTAGCGACGTTGCAGTTCGGCATCGACTTCAGGGCCGGGCCGGAACCAGTCCGACGGTTTCAGGTCGTGAAACCAGAAATGCAAAAGGTCGCGTGCCCACAAGCGCATGTCAGACCGCCGCACCTGGTTTGCTGCGGCGAGGCCAGTCTGTCGCGCCAGAGGCCCATAGCGCGGCCCAGATCAGGATTGGTTGCAGGATCATGCGCGGAACATGATAGGCAAGGTTCGCGCCTTGGTCGATCATCATGTGATTGATATTCGCGGGCCAGACGCACAGGGCGTAGGCCGCGAGGCTCCAGCCAGCCAAACGGCGCAGCGGCATGCTGAACCCCTGCGCCAGCGCTGCAGTGCCTGCCAGTTCGGCTATCCCGGTCCACAGGATCACCTGCTCTGGCGCTGGTACCCATGCCGGCATGATCGCCATGAAGAATTCAGGCGTGCGCAGATGGGCAACGCCTGCTGCCAGATAGAGGATGACCAGAAACCAGCGGACGACCTTGCGTGCCATCCGCCGGAGACTAGTGCAGCTTCGTTCAGTCGGCCACTGCTACCTTGCGGTAGGGCACGAAGTCGCCAAGCCCGATGGTGCCTGTGTACATGCGCGAACCGCGGTCCATCGTATGCACGATGTCGAGATTGCAGACCTGCGGCGTGTACGACTTGCGCACGAGGATATCGTCGTCGTCGAGGCTCCTGGCGTTGACCGGACGGTTCACCCAGATCGTGTTGCCGCGGCCATAGACGATTGCGGTCTTGTCGATCACCTTCATGTCGCTGGAGGCGGCATAGGGCAGGCATCGCTGCGGCTCACCGGCGACGCGGCCTTCGAGTTCCTTGGCGAGCTTTTCCTCGCCGGTCATGCGCTGCTTGCCGGCCATTGCGGGGGCCGCCAGCAGGGCGGCAGTGGTAGCGAGAGCGATTGCGATCTTGTTCATTTTTCGAGTCTCCCGATCGTATTGTCACCTGGTAGCAGAAGCCCAATGAACCGGTGCTGACTGTTTACCTTTTTGCACACGCATCCGTCTGCACAATTTCCTCGCCCGCAGCCGTTCCGGCCACGCCGGGAACAGCGGCGGGGAAAAGCGAGATCGGACCCGGTGGAGGGTCCGCAAGGGCGACCGCCCGCCCGCAGCCGCTCCGGCGCAGCCGGAAACAGCGGCGAGGAAAAGTGAAATCGGACCCGGTGGAGGGTCCGCAAGGGCGACCGCCCGCCCGCAGCCGCTCCGGCCACGCCGGAAACAGCGGCGAGGAAAGACAGGCTACGCCGTGCCGCCCACCGTCAGTCCGTCGATCAGCAGCGTCGGCTGGCCTACGCCTGCAGGCACGCTCTGCCCGCCCTTGCCGCACACGCCTACGCCCTCGTCGAGCGCCATGTCGTTGCCGATCCCGATCACGCGGGTGAGCACGCTCGGCCCGTCGCCGATCAGGGTCGCGCCCTTGATCGGCTCGCCGAGCTTGCCGTTCTCGACCTTGTAGGCCTCGGTGCAGGAGAACACGAATTTGCCCGAAACGATATCGACCTGTCCGCCGCCGAAGCTCTTGGCGAAGATGCCGCTCTTCATGCGGCTCAGCAGTTCGTCCGGATCGTCGTTTCCGGCCTTCATGAAGGTATTGGTCATGCGCGGCATCGGCGCGTGGGCATAGTCCTCGCGGCG
>JAGREN010000155.1:0-2681 GCA_020446505.1 Novosphingobium sp.
GAAAGCATCCGACATGGCCGACGAAGGCAACATCATCACCGACCTCAACCCCGATCCGGTGCCCAACGGCGCGGACGAAGGTCCGGCGGCGGGCATCATCTCGCAATATATCAAGGATCTCTCGGTCGAGAATCCCAATGCGCCGCAGTGCTACCAGTGGAACGAGGCACCGCAGATCGACGTGCAGTTCAACATTGGCGCGCGCCTGATCGAAGGCGATATCCACGAGATCGAACTCAAGATCGTCGCCGCTGCCAAGACCGAGCAGGGCACCGCCTATGCCGTCGACCTCGTCTATGCCGGTCTCGTCGGCATGCGCGGCCTCGACGAGAACACCGCGCACGCTTTCCTCTTTGCCGAAGCGCCGCGCATCCTGTTTCCCTTCGCGCGCCGCATCATCGCCGATTCGATCCGCGATGCCGGCTTCACCCCGCTGATGCTCGATCCGATCGACTTCAACGGGCTCTACATGCAGCAGATCGCCGCTGCCGAGCAGCAAGCCCAGGGCGCACCGGCAGGGCAGGCCTGACCCGGAACTGCCAGGCGAGGGACGCGCGGCCATGAGCCTCGTCCGTAACGTCGGAACCATCGGTGCGCTGACCATGGTCAGCCGCATTTTCGGTTTTGCCCGCGACATGCTGCTCGCCCGCGTGCTTGGCGCGGGACTGGCGGCAGACGCGTTCCAGCTTGCTTTCGTGTTGCCGAACACGTTCCGGCGACTGTTTGCCGAGGGCGCCTTCTCGGTCGCCTTCGTGCCTATGTACACGCGCGAACTGGCTGATGAGAGCGGCGGCGAAGAGGTCGCCAACCGTTTCGCGTCGGACGTGCTGTCGGTATTTGTCTGGGTGCTGCTCGGCTTTTCGGCGCTGGCCATGCTGGCCATGCCCGGCATCGTCTGGCTGCTGGCCAGCGAGTTCAAGTCGATTCCCGGCAAGTTCGATCTGGCGGTCACGCTTTCGCGGATCACCTTTCCCTATCTCGGCCTCGTCAGCATCGTGGCGATGCTGTCCGGCGTGCTCAACGCACACAGCAAGTTCGCGCCGGGCGCGATCGTGCCGGTGCTGCTCAACATCGTGCTGATTACCGGGATCGCCGTGGGCTATTACCTGCGCCTTGAAACCGGCAGCGACGTCAGTGTCGCGTTTTCCCTTGCCGTCGCCGTGGCTTCGGCTGGCGCGGTCCAGCTTGCCTACATGGCCTGGGCGACGCGGCGCGCGGGCGTGAAGCTGAAGATCACAGCCCCGCGCTTCACCCCCGAAGTGAAGAAGCTGTGCCTGCTGATCCTGCCTGCCACCTTCGGCGCGGGCGTCTACCAGATCAGCCAGTTCGTCGACACGTTCTTCGCGACCTCGCTCGAACAGGGCTCGCTGACCCTGCTGAAATATGCCGACCGGCTCAACCAGATGCCGCTGGGTATCGTCGGCATTGCGCTGGGTACCGCGATCCTGCCGATGCTGGCGCGCCATATCCAGACCGGCAATGCAGCAGAGGCGCAGCGGCTTCAGACCAATGCGGTCGAGATCGGCACCCTGCTCACGCTGCCTGCCGCAACGGCTCTGGCAGTCTGCGCACCGGCATTCGTGACTGCCTTCTTCGTCGGCGGCAAGATGACCGCTGCCGATGGCGGGACAATGGCCAATATCGTGATTGCGCTGGTGGCGGGCCTGCCGTCCTATGTGCTCGTGAAAGTGTTCCAGCCCGCCTATTTCAGCCGCGAGGACACGCGCACGCCCGTGTGGATTTCGGCAGGCGTGCTGCTGATAAACATTGCCGTCAACATCGCGGTCGTGCCGATTTACGGCATTGTCGGCCTTGCCGGGGCAACTGCCTTTACGTCCACGCTCAACGTGCTGACGCTCTACGCCATCCTGCAAAAGCGGGGCTGGTTCCATTTCTCTGCCAAGCTGGCGGGCCGGATCGGGCGGCAACTGATTGCAACGGCAGCAATGGGCGCGGCGCTGTGGTTCGCCCTGCCGACAATGGCGAGCCGCTATGGCGGCAGTGTGATCGAGCGGGTGTGGTCGCTATCGGCGCTCGTCGGCATCGGCCTCGTGATCTATTTCGGCGTCGCCTACGTCGTTGGCGCCATCGACAAGGATCTGATCGCGCAATTGCGGCGCAAGCGCCCTGCCAAGGCTGAAGACGGGTCCGTCAACCTGTCCGAGTGAGCCTTCACATCGCGGGCCAGTGTGATATGGGCGCGCGCATGGACCGGACTTCGCCTCTTTGCATCATGGCCCGCATCGGCCGGGGGGCCTGGCGATGGCATGGCGGCTCGCGCCTCCCGCGCTGACCCGCAACCAAGCCTGACTGCCGGACGGACCGGCACGTCCAACCCGAATTCCTGAAAGAAAGACACCCGCCATGCGTATCGTCTCCGGCATCCAGCCAACCGGCAACCTTCACCTCGGCAACTACCTCGGCGCGATCCGCAACTGGGTGCGCATGCAGGACGAGCACGAGCCGGGCACCTGCCTCTATTTCCTCGCCGACCTGCACGCGATCTCCTTGCCGCACGATCCGGCGCAGCTTTCGGCAAGCACGCTGGAGATGGTCGCCGCCCTGGTCGCCTGCGGGGTCGATCCAGACCGCTCGATCCTGTTCAACCAGGCGCAGGTCCCAGCGCATTCCGAGCTGCAATGGCTGCTGAACGGCACGGCGCGGATGGGCTGGCTCAACCG
>JAGREN010000155.1:2792-7044 GCA_020446505.1 Novosphingobium sp.
GAGGACCAGAAGCAGCACCTCGAACTGGCGCGCGACATTGCGCAGAAATTCAACGTCGATTTCGTGCCCGGCTATGGTGAGGAAGGCAGTTCGGTCGCGGGCGTGTTCACCCTGCCCGATCCGATCATCCCGCCCGAGGCCGCCCGGATCATGAGCCTGCGCGACGGTTCGGCCAAGATGAGCAAGAGCGATCCTTCCGACATGAGCCGCATCAACCTCGTCGACGACGCCGACGAGATCATGAAGAAGGTCAAGAAGGCGAAGACCGATCCCGAACCCTTGCCGTCAGAGAAGGCGGGGCTGGAAGGCAGGCCCGAAGCGGCGAACCTCGTCGGCATCTATGCCGCCATGGCAGGCCAGTCGGTCGATCAGGTACTGGGTGAGTTCGGCGGCGAAGGCTTCGGCAAGTTCAAGCCCGCGCTTGGCGAACTGCTGGTCGAGACGCTGGCCCCGATCAACGCCCGCTTCGTCGAACTGAAACAGGGCCGCGAGGAGCTCGACGCCGTGCTGGCCAAGGGGGCGCTCAAGGCCCGCGAACTGGCAAGGCCGACGCTCGACAAGGCCTACAAGGCGCTGGGGCTGGTGCGGGGGTAGTTGTCCTTCAATTCTTCAGTTCAATATCGTCAGTTGGGTCAGGTAGTTTGTCATCACCATACCCCTCGGGTTGACTTGGATGATCGGAAAATGATTCATCTAGTTTGATCGCATCAGGCGACCACTTACAGGCGACATGCATGTAATTCTCGTAAATTGAATCTCGGTAGGACCAGTTGCCATCTTCGTCAATTTTCCAACGTTCTCGTTGGATGAATTCTGCCGCTGCGTTCCAGTCTCGGACGAATGCACCTTCCATCCAAGCACGATAGATCTTTTCGTCAAGGATATCTTGCCGAATGCCGATCGAAACAATCTCATAGTGATTTAGATAGTCGAAGACTGCCTTGCGCGCCGCCTTGTCCTTTTCAACTGGATCAACCAGGTGCATGAAGCCCGGACCCTTTTGAAGATCAAAGAAGTTTCGGCTTAGCGATCGGTAGTGTTCCGTTGACTCGCGCTTCTCGATAAGGTCCAGCGTAGCTTTTTGCCTGGCAACAGAGCGAGTGTTTCGAAGTGCCAGCAGCGCAATAACCGCCGTCACCAGCAACGACAGAAGTCCTACCGCAGGCATCAGGTATATGGAATAGCTAGGTAGTGAATTGACCAAGCATACGAAAATTCGCTCAGATGAGCCTGCCGTGGCAGGCAGAGCCGTGCATGCCGAGCTACTCGCGGACACCTTCGTTGCGCATTGTCTTTCTCCTAGCTTCGCATTGCATATCGTGTCTTCGTTACTGGCTTGTCAAGGGGCCAGACGAAATCGCACGTCTCTCTGTTCAAAAGGGGGTTCAACCCTCATTCAGCACGTTTCGTCTATTGCCTTCGCCATACGATCAGGCATCGTCGCGCCACGCGGCGCTGGACGACACATGCCGTCGAGAGGAGACGACAGACCATGAACCTTATTGCCGATAACCGGCTGGCGCGCATCAAAGTGGCCGTGGCGAGCCTGCTGCTGCTTGGCCTTGCCGCCTGCACGCAAGGCCTCACTGCCAATGTCTCGCGCTTCCAGTCGCAGCTTCCGCCGCCAGCGGGCCAGACCTTTGCCGTCGTCGCCGACGATCCGCAGATGGCAGGCGGCATCGAGTTCGGCCAGTATGCCGCTCTCGTCGAGGCGCAGATGCGCGCACAGGGCTATACGCCCGTCGCCAATCCCGAACAGGCCGAACTGCTGGTGCGCTTCGACTATGGCGTCGATCAGGGCCGTGACCGGGTGCGCTCGACCGGGTTCTCGCCCTCGCCTTACTGGTCGCCGTGGTACGGCTATGGCCGGATGGGCTACTGGGGCCCCTATCGCGGCGGGCCGTGGTCCTATGGCTGGTACGATCCCTGGTTCGGCGGCAACGACATCGACGTCACCACGGTCTACACCAGCGGCGTGGACATGAAGATCGACCGCCGCGTCGATGGCGCGCGCCTGTTCGAAGGCAAGGCCGAAGCCGTGTCACGCTCGAACAAGCTGCAGTACCTGGTGCCAAACCTCGTCGAGGCGATGTTCACCGGCTTCCCCGGCAATTCGGGCGAGACCGTGCGCATCACCGTGGCACCAGAGGAAAAGCGGTAATCCAGCCGAATATCTGACGCGGCTCCCCAGAGAGAGGCCACCGAGAGGCGGGTTTGCAGCGATGCAGGCCCGCCTTTTCGTTTGACGCGTCGCGCGGACAAATTCGAGGAAGCGCTGACCGCTATCAGGAAACCGCTTTAGTCACTTCAATTACCGGAATGTGGTGGATTGCGGAAATCTTGGAGCGCAACTGGTTGCCGAGCGTTGCTCGTTCTGGTCGGGGTTCAATCGCCGGTGGGCCACTTGGGCTTCAACTCACCTCGCCTCAGTCGTTCAAGCTGGTCCTGACGTTCGGTGAGTTCCGTGGCACTGAGCAGTCCTTCTCGATACAAGAGCCTTAGGAATTCGTTCGCTGGACTTGCGGCCTTGCGGTTGTTGCACTGACGGCAAGATGCAACGAGGTTTTTGTAGGTGTTGTTTCCCTGCGGTCTCGACAGAACATGCTCAATGACGTAGTTATTTTTGTCCAAACTTTTGAAGCAATAGAAGCATTTGAAATCTTCGCGCTCAAGAATGAGGGAACGTTGCTCGTCCTCCTGGAAGAAATCAACATCCTCCAGAGAGAGCGTTGGCTTGGTAACATCGGTGATGTTTATTCCTTCGATTTCGAGGGGAGTAAATAGCTTCACTCTTGTGCCAGCCCGTTCTGAAGACAGAATCTTGACAAAGCCCTTTTCCTCAAGCTCGGTTAGCTTTCGGTAGACGACACCCTCTGATGGCGGCGTGCCTGCCTTTCCTATACCAAATGCCATCTTTTTTCTTGCCGACTTGAAACCGATGACCGTCTCTTGAGTGTCTTCCATCAGTGTATGACGTGCGATGTAGAGGTAAATCGCTTGCTCATACACATCGAGCTTGGGAGCCAAATGGTCTTGGAAAGCGACAAAGAACTCACGAATTGCGTCCAATCTTTACACTCCCCCTCTCGAAGCGATTGCAACTGATAAAGGCTTCACAATTGTCCGTAATGACGTCGTTACCGGAAAGTCCGCTTTTGAGTTCAAACAGGCGAAAGGCAGACTTCAACCCTGCACTCTCGGCCCGCGCTAGTTCCCCAGCGAGACCACGCCGCCAGTCGAGCCGAAGCCGCCTTCGCCGCGCGCCGTATCGTCGAGTTCGTCGACGGGCAGCCACGTCGCCTGAGTCACCGGGGCGAGCACAAGCTGGGCCACGCGGTCGCCGCGCCTGATCTCGAAAGTCGTGTCGCCGTGGTTGATGAGGATGACCTTCAGCTCGCCGCGATAGTCGGAATCGATGGTGCCCGGCGTATTGGGCACCGTCACCCCGTGCTTGAGCGCAAGCCCCGAGCGAGGACGCACCTGAATCTCGTAGCCGTGCGGAATCGCCATCGCGAGGCCGGTGGCGATGGCGTGGCGCGCACCGGGCGCCAGCGTCACGTCCTCGGCGGAAAGCACGTCCATGCCCGCCGCGCCTTCGGTCGCATAGGCAGGCAGTTCCAGCCCTTCGAAATGGGGCAGGCGCTTTACTGGAACCGGAACGGACGGATTATGCATTGATCGCCTCTGCCATGCGTTCGACCAGAGCCATCGCCACCTCGTGCTTGGGCATTTCGGGAAGATCCTCCACGTCGAGTGCAGTGATGATGTGAACGGTGTTGAGCTCGCCGCCCATCACGTCGCCTGACACGTCATTGGCCACGATCCAGTCCGCGCCCTTGCGCTTGCGCTTGTCCTTGGCGTGCTTGATGACGTCGTTCGTCTCCGCCGCAAAACCGATCAGCAGCTTGGGCCGTTCGCGCAGGCCAGCGACAGTGGCGAGAATGTCGGGGTTCTCGGTGAGCAGCAAGGCTGGCGGGGCCGAGCCGCGCTTCTTGATCTTTTCTTCGGCTCGTTTCGCCACGCGCCAGTCAGCCACGGCAGCGACCATTACCGCGATGTCGGCTGGCAATGCCTCCTTGACCGCCTCGGCCATTTCGATTGCCGTCTCGACATCGATCCGGTCGACGCCGCGCGGCGTATCGAGATTGACCGGGCCGGACACCAGCGTGACCTTCGCGCCGAGCGCGGCGGCGGCGGCGGCAATGGCATAGCCCTGCCTGCCGGAGGAGCGGTTGGCGATATAGCGCACCGG
>JAGREN010000028.1 GCA_020446505.1 Novosphingobium sp.
ATCCGCGTCTTTCCGATCTCGAACTGGACCGAGCTCGACGTGTGGCAATACATCCACCTCAACGACATCCCCATCGTTCCGCTCTATTTCGCCGAACAGCGCCCGACCTACATCTGGGAAGGCCAGCTGTTCATGGCAGACGACATGGACCGGATCGAGAAGGCCCTGGGCTATCGTCCCGAAACACAGATGAAATCCGTCCGCTTCCGCACGCTCGGCTGCTTCCCGCTGACCGGCGCGGTGGAGAGCGAGGCCAAGACCTTGCCCGAAGTGATTCAGGAAACGCTGCTCACCACCACGTCCGAGCGGCAGGGCCGCGTCATCGACAAGGATGCTGGCGGCGCCGGCATGGAGAAGAAGAAGCAGGAGGGGTACTTCTGATGGCCGACAACAGCACCACCGAAGAGCCCGTCTATATCGTCGACGAACTGATCGCGACCGATATCGACGCCTATCTCGAACAGCACCAGCACAAGACGATGTTGCGCTTCATCACCTGCGGCAGCGTCGACGACGGCAAGAGCACCCTGATCGGGCGGCTGCTCTACGATTCGAAGATGATCTTCGAGGACCAGCTCGATGCGCTTCAGTCCGATTCGAAAAAGGTCGGCACGCAGGGTCAGGAAATCGACTTCGCCTTGCTGGTCGATGGCCTCGCCGCCGAGCGCGAGCAGGGCATNTCACCATCGACGTCGCCTATCGCTTTTTCGGCACCGAAAAGCGCAAGTTCATCGTCGCCGATACGCCCGGCCACGAACAGTATACCCGCAACATGGTGACAGGCGCCTCGACTGCCGACCTCGCCGTGATCCTGATCGACGCACGCAAGGGCGTGCTGACCCAGACGCGACGGCACTCCTACCTCGCGCACCTGATCGGCATCCGTAATATCGTGCTGGCTGTGAACAAGATGGACCTCGTCGATTATGACCAGTCCACTTTCGAACACATCGTCGCCGATTACCGCGCCTTCGCGAAGGAAATCGGAATCGCCGATTTCGTGCCGATGCCGATTTCCGGCTTCAAGGGCGACAACATCACCACGCTGTCCGAGAACACGCCGTGGTACAAGGGGCCGACGCTGGTCGATCACCTTGAGACGGTCGAGGTCGATTCCACGCTCGACCAGCAGAAGACCTTCCGCATGCCGGTGCAATGGGTGAACCGGCCCAACCTCGATTTCCGGGGCTTTTCCGGCCTGATCGCGACGGGAACGCTCGCGCCGGGCGATGCCGTGCGCGTCCTTCCTTCGGGCAAGACTAGCACCGTATCCAGGATCGTCACTTTCGACGGAGAGCTGGATCTGGCCGTCGCCGGTCAGTCGGTCACGGTCTGCCTTGCCGACGAGATCGACTGCTCGCGCGGTGACGTGATCGCGGCTGCCGATGCACCGCCGCAGGTGTCCGATCAGTTCGAGACGACGCTTGTGTGGATGAACGACGAGCCGCTGACCGTGGGACGCGCCTACTGGCTCAAGATGGGCGCGCAGATGGTTTCGGTCACGGTGCAGGAGCCGAAGTTCAAGGTCGACGTCAATTCGATGGAGCACCTTGCGGCCAAGACGCTGGAACTGAACGAGATCGGCGTGGCCGAAATCGCCACGGACAAGCCGATCGTGTTCGAACCCTACGAGGTCGACCAGGCGCTGGGCGGTTTCATCCTTATCGACAAGATGTCGAACGCTACGGTCGCGGCGGGCATGTTGCACTTCAGCCTGCGCCGCGCGCAGAACGTGCACTGGCAGGCGCTCGATATCGGCCGCAAGCAGCACGCCGACCTCAAGAACCAGAAGCCTGCCGTGCTGTGGTTCACCGGGCTTTCCGGTTCGGGCAAATCGACCATCGCCAACCTCGTCGAGAAGAAGCTGCACCGGATGAACCGGCACACCTTCCTACTCGATGGCGACAACGTGCGCCATGGCCTCAACAAGGATCTGGGCTTCACCGAGGCCGACCGCATCGAGAATATCCGCCGCGTCGGCGAAGTCTCGAAGCTGATGGCCGATGCCGGCCTGATCGTCGTCACCGCGTTCATTTCGCCGTTCCGTGCCGAGCGCGAAATGGTGCGCTCGATGCTGCCTGATGGCGAATTCATCGAGGTGTTCATCGACACCCCGCTCGAAGTTGCCGAGGCACGCGACGTGAAGGGTCTCTACAAGAAGGCGCGGTCCGGCGAGCTGAAGAACTTCACTGGAATCGACAGCCCCTATGAGGCGCCGCAGAATCCGGAAATCCGTATCGATACGACCTCGATGAGCCCGGAAGATGCCGCCAGCTTCATCGTCGACAAGTTGTTGGGGGACATCTGATGAGTGCAATGACCGATGGCGAGCTGGCGATCCACCTTGCCGAAGTAGCTGGCAAGATCCTGCTGGAGGTCCGGTCTTCCGGCATGTTCGAGGGCAAGTCTCTCGGCGTTGCGGGCGACCAGACGGCCAACCAGTTTCTCGTCCATGCCCTTCGTGAGCAACGCCCGGACGACGGTCTGCTTTCCGAGGAAAGCAAGGACACCGACGAGCGCCTTTCGAAGAGCCGCGTCTGGATTGTCGATCCGGTCGACGGCACGCGTGAATATGGCGAGGAGCGCGCCGACTGGGCGGTTCACGTCGGGCTTGCCGTCGATGGGGTAGCGACGATTGGCGCGGTGGCTCTGCCCGGTGCTGGCAAGGTGCTTTCCACCGACAAGCCGGTTACCGTTCCGGCAGCTCCGACTGCGCTTCGCATGGTGGTGAGCCGCACGCGTCCTGCAAAGGAAGCGACTGCCGTAGCTGACAAGCTCAACGCCGAGCTGGTCCCGATGGGCTCGGCCGGTGCCAAGGCCATGTCGATCGTCCTTGGCCTCGCGGACATCTACCTGCATTCGGGCGGGCAATACGAATGGGACAGCTGTGCGCCTGTCGCGGTCGCGCTTGCTCATGGTCTGCACTGCTCGCGCATCGACGGTCGGCCGCTCGTCTATAACCAGAAGGACACCTACATGCCCGACCTGCTGATCTGCAGGAAGGAACATGCCGAGCGTGTCCTCGACGAGGTTGCGCGCCTGCGCTGATCCGGTCCGCTCCTGACCTCTTGCGTCACACGGTTCGCGCGATAAGGTCACCGCGCGCCATGGCTGTAAAAGTGCCTGGCGCGTGGGAAAGGACCGTTCATGGCATCGCAACCGGATTTCGCCGATTGGCTGGCAATCTGTAACACCAAGGCAGACTATTGCCGCCTGCTCGACACCAAGCAGTGGGATCAGTGGCGCGAAATCTTCACCGATGACGTGATCGTCGATACCCAGTCATCTGGCGGCGGCGTCAAGACCGGTCGCGATGAGTTTGTTGGCCCGCTGAGCGAGATGCTCGCCGAGGTGAAGACCTGTCACCAGGTCCATTCGCCGCAAATTACCATCGCTGGCGATACGGCCAAGGTCATATGGGCTATGCAGGATCGGCTGATCTGGCCCGATGGCAATACGATGACCGGGTACGGCCATTACCATGAGGAATATCGCCGGACCGAGGGCGGCTGGAAAATCGCCAGTCTTTTGCTGACCAGGCTTATCGTCGAAAGCTGAATTGCAACATCGCTCGGGCGGTGGCGATGCGGCGCGTGAATCGCTAACTGAATGGGCCTGACGGCAATTGCCACTGGCCGGAAGATCATGGGAGAATTCGTGGGCAAGACTGTTGTCATCACCGGAGCCGGAGTCGGACTGGGCCGGGCCATCGCGCGCCGATTCGCCAGCGAGGGCGAAACTGTCATCCTGCTCGGCCGCACGCTGTCGAAGGTGCAGGCTCTGGCGGATGAACTGGGTGAGCCGCATTTCGCTGTCGAGTGCGACGTCGGCAACGCCGATTCCGTCCGTGCCGCTTTCGCCAAGATCAGGGAACGGCATGCCACCATCGACGTGCTCATCAACAATGCGGCCTACTATGAACCAGGCAGGGTCAAGGAGCTTTCCGACGATGTGATCGAACGCATCGTTCGCTCCAACTTCATCGGCCCGATCTACACCTGCCGCGAAGCCCTCTCGATGATGGAGCGCGGCGCGCTTATCATCAACGTCAGCTCCGAGTCGGTGAAGGAGCCCTTCGTGATGCTCTCGCTCTATCAGTCGACCAAGCAGGGCATGGAACGCTTTTCCGAAGCCTTGCTTGAAGAGGTCAAGGACGATGGCATCCGTGTCTGCGTCGTGCGCGCCGGCCCCATGATCGATGGAGGCGATGCAACGTCAAGCAGTTCGCAATGGGACATGGAATCGGCGATGGCTTTCTTCGAGGAAAATCTGAAGATCGGCCGCAACCTTGCCGAAGACCCGATTTCCGAGGCCGCGCATGTGACCGACGTGTTCCGAATGCTGCTCGATCTCAAACCCGATTTCCGCGTCACCCACGTCAATATTGGCGCGCGTCACCCCTGAACCCGATAAGATCACTCGCGAGGATACCGAGACATGACACTTATTCCCGAAGCAAAGCTCTACATCGATGGCCAGCTGCGTGGCGCCAGCGACGGCGGCACCTATGACGTGACCAGCCCCTGGACCGGCGAGACCGTCGGCAAGGCTGCCGATGGCACCGCGGACGATGTGAACGAGGCAATTGCCGCTGCACGCCGTGCGTTCGACGAAACCAACTGGGGTTCGCTCGAAAACAAGGCGAAGCGTGTCGAGCTCGTCACCAAGCTGCGCGACGCCTTCCTCGAAAATCGCGAGAAGATCCACGACATCGCGGTACACGAAGCTGGCGCGACCCGGCTGAACTGCAATCTCGCGCACTACAGCATGGCGATGGACGGCTGGAACGACTACCTTGAGGCGTTCGAGCGGCTTGAGTGGGAAACCGATCACGGCAACCGGTTCAGCGCTCTTGCCAATGCGACCAGCAAGCGTATCGCCGTGCGCGAGCCGGTGGGCGTTGTTGCCGCGATCACGCCGTGGAACGTCCCGCTCTATGTGAATATCGGCAAGGTCGTGGCCGCCCTTCTGGCCGGCTGCACCGTCATCCTGAAGCCCGCTCCCGATACGCCGGGCGAAGGCGCGATCTTCGGCGAGCTGGCCGACAAGGTCGGCTTCCCCAAGGGCGTGCTGCAGGTCGTGTTCGGCGAGGATCCGGCTCTGGCTGGCGAGATGCTGGTGCAGGACAAGCGGGTCGATCTCGTTTCCTTCACCGGATCGACGGCCGTTGGCCGTCACATCATGGAGCAGGGCGCCAAGACCATGAAGCGCGTGTTCCTCGAACTGGGCGGCAAGTCGGCCAAGATCGTGCTCGACGATGCGCCGAACTTCGCGATGGACGTCGGCTCTTCCATGCTGATCGTTCATGCCGGGCAGGGCTGCGCCGTGCAGTCGCGCCTGCTGGTCCCGCGCAGCCGCTACGAGGAAGCCAAGGAAGTGATCAAGGGCGCTTACGGTTTTGTTGGCGACAACTGGGGCGACATCGACGCGCAGGACCAGATCATGGGCCCGGTCATCAACAAGAAGCAGCACGACCGGATCATGAACTACATCAAGATCGGTCAGGAAGAAGGCGCGACCCTGCTGGCTGGCGGCAAGTCCCGTCCGGACAAGGGCGGCGGGTTCTTCATCGAGCCGACCTGCTTCGTCGACGTCACCAACGACATGCGCATCGCGCAGGAAGAGATCTTCGGCCCCGTGCTCGTCGTGATCCCGTTCGACGATGACGCAGACGCCGTCCGCATCGCCAATGACAGCGAATACGGCCTCGCCGGCGGTGTCTCCTCGGCTGATTTCGACCGCGCGATGAAGGTCGCTCGTGCCGTGCGCACCGGCTCGATGGGCATCAACGGCGGCATGGCGATTGCGGGCGATCTGCCCTTCGGTGGCTACAAGCATTCGGGCATCGGCCGTGAATGGGGCCTCGAAGGCATCGAGGAATATACCGAGATCAAGACCATCGCCTGGCCGGTCGAACAGGCCGAAGCGGCAGAGTGAACAAGGCCAGCGCCATGAGCGAGAGTGCGGCTGCCGAGTTGCAGTCGCTCGACCTCGCTCTGGCGCGGGCCGGTCAAAACGTCAGCCATAATCTCAACGGGCAGAGGCTCGGCCGCAAAGGCCGCGAAACGCGCGAGCGGATCGTGCGCGCCGCGATCGAGGTTCTGCACGATGAAGGCGAAGAGCAATTCACGCTGAGCGCCGTCGCAAGGCGGGCGGGGCTCGGCATGAGTGCGCTGTACAACTATTTCACCGATCTCAGCGAACTGATGGTTGCCGTGCTCGAGCCAGTGATGGATTCGGCGCAGGAGACCTATCTCTCGATCCTCGGCACCTACTGGCCTTACGACGAAGTCGGCGATTGCAGTGAACAGTTCTGGCAATGCTATGCCGGCTTCTGGTCGAGCCACGCCGCCATACTGCATCAGCGTAACCGCATGTCCGATGCGGGCGACGAACGCATGCTGGCTTGCCGCGTAGAGGCGGGCCTTCCGCTAATGGATGGTATTGGACGGCAGCTTGGCCCCGAAGGCGTCCAGGAAGTAGGAGCGGAAGCGCTCGCATTGGCCAGTGTCGTGGCGACCATGATGGAGCGCACCGTCACCGTACAAAGCCAGCCCAGTTACCGCACCTACACAAGAGCGAGCCTGGGAAGCGATACGAGAAGCCTCGGTCACGCGGGCGCCAAACTTCTGGCGCTGGCAATCACCAATTGGCGCGATACGACCGGAGGCTAAGCAAATTCGCGGTCTTAGGCCGCGGTTGCCAGCGACTTGACGTTATGTTCGCGAGCGCCGGCGAAAATGCTGTCGACGGCATCCTTGAGACATTGCGTCAGAGGCCCCTGCTGATCGGGCTTGTCGAGGACGATGCAGGCAACCAGCGCCTCTTCATCGACATGCTCCGGCAGGAGCATTGCCAGCATGGTTTCATTCATCCCGAACCCTGAGCGACCCGCGACGAGGCCGGTCTCGGCACTCGCATTGACTGTGCGGAGCAGTTCCGAGGCATTGAACTTCTCGTCTTCGGTGGCTTCGGAATTGAGTCTGCGAAGTGTCGGTTCCCGACGGTCTTCGGGGAGAGTGGAAAGCAGCAACCAGCCTGCGGCATTCTGCGAGAGCGGCTCGCGCTGGCCGCCAAGCAGCGACCGCAGGCGGCGCAGACGCGCATTGTTGCCTTGCCGTGCGGTTACAATCTGCACATCGAGGCCGGTCTTGGCGACCAGCAACACGGGAAGTCCGGTCTGGGCTGCGAGTCGGTCGAGCAAGCGGATAAGCCGGCCATCGCGAACGGCGCCTTGCTGCGACGTCGCGCCAAGCAGGGCAGCGCGGGCCGTCGGTCGATAGGAGCGGGCGTAGGGATCCTTGTGCAGCAGGCCGAGTTCAACGAGGCTGGAAAGCAGTTCCGAGGTGCTCGACTGAGGACGGTCGTAGCGCCGCACGATGTCCATAACGGTCGCTTCGGGATGCTCGTCATCGAAATATTCGAGAACTTCGACAACCCTGCGGGCGATCTTCGCCTTGTTGGCGGTGCTGCGTGTTGCGGCCATTTGCCTCTCCGACTCTCTTCCGTAGTCTCAGGGTCTGCCCTCTGGAGCGCCTTGTCAACAGAAAATGAGTATGTCTCGTTTTTCCCTTAGTTTGGTTAGGAATATCCGTAGTTATGTGCAGGGCGAATGAACCAGTCGCGTGTCAATTTGCGCAATCGGTTGCCCTTTGATGGCGAATCGGCGATCCGAGTCGCGCCTTGCAGCGAAGGATCGGGAGTCAGAATTGACGGCGAGTGACAGGACGCGAACGGTTTCTCCCGCCCATTTCTGGATTGGAGAGACACGTTCGGAGGAGCCTTGCCTGGTCGTCGATCTGATGCGAGGCGAAGTCTGGCCCGACCGTCCTGTCCTGCCACCCTGTCCGGTCATCGGCCTTGGTCCGCAAGACGCCCTCGGAGCGGAATTTGTCGATGCGATCATCGAAGCGCCCGCTGCTCTTGAGGTGGTGCTTGCCCAGATCGAAGCGAACCCGCTCGCGGCTTCGGTCGTGGTGCAGTTGCTGCGCATCCTGCCTGAGCTCGATCTTGCAGCGGGACTTGTTGCCGAATCGCTGGCCTATGCCACTCTCCAGGGGAGCGCAGAGCACAAGAGGTGGCTGGCAGCTACAGGCGCACGAGGCGATCCGGCCGAGGCCGGTTTTGTGCAGGTCGAGCGTATCGCCGACGTGCTTGACGTCACCCTCGACCGGCCCCTGAGTGACAACGCGATCGATCGCCCGATGCGCGACGGCCTTTACGAGGCCTTCCAGCTTGCGGCAGTCGACAGGTCGATCGAACGTGTGGTTCTGCGCGCGAAGGGCAAGGCATTCAGCCTCGGAGCGGACCTCGACGAATTCGGGACGACCAGCGATCCGGCTACGGCTCACGCGATCCGCAGCGCAACGCTTCCCGCTCATATGGCCATGCATATCGCAGACAGGCTGGAGGTGCGCGTTCAGGGCGCCTGCGCCGGATCGGGGCTGGAACTGGCGGCCTTTGCGTCCCGGATCGTCGCGGGCCCGAAGGCCTGGTTCCAGCTTCCCGAACTTTCCATGGGGATCCTGCCGGGGGCAGGGGGCTGCGTCTCGCTGACGCGGCGGATCGGCAGGCAAAGAGCCGCGCTGTTGATCCTGTCCGGCAAGCGCGTATCAGCCCGTACGGCCCTCGAATGGGGGCTGGTCGATGATCTGGTGGACGATCCTGCCTGACGCGATGGTAAGGGCGACGTCCTCGCGGGTCAGCCTGTCGCGCACTTGCTCCCATGGGCGGTTCAGCAGGCAAAGGTCTGCCGGTGCGCCCGGTTCCAGTTCACGCTGGCGTGAAAGGTCCGCTGGATCGGCCAGCCACAGTGACAGCGCCTGTTCCGGGGACAGTGCCTCTTCCGGGGATATGACTGCCCCGGAGTGAGTTGCGCGGGAAACCGCTGCCTGCATCGCCGCCCAGGGGTCGATCCCGCCAAACGGCGCATCGCTTCCGCCTGCCATGGCAATGCCCGCGGCGCGCAGGCTTTGCAGGCGATACAAGTCCCTATGCAGACGAGGTTCGACGTCCGCTAGATACTGGTCACCGCGTTCCGTGACGAAATGCGGCTGTACGCATACCGCCAGCCCGAGATCCGTTATTCGCGACAGGTGCTCCGGAGAAGCAATCGAGGCGTGTTCGATGCGGTCGCCGGAAATCGATCCGGCTTCTTCAAGAAAGGCGAGCGTGAAGACCAGTTCGACTTCGCTGACGCAGTGAACGGCAATCGGCCGTACTTGATCGTGCGCTTTTCGCACCAGGTCGACGGCTTGATCGAACGGCGGCAGGTCAGCTTCGTGCAGGTGCAGCTTCACAGGGCCAAGCGTCCAGCCCTGTTGCGCCGCGAAGGCAAGATCGAGAGTCCCTGCTAGCCGGACCGACTGTGCCAGAGCGCCCGACCTTCGCTGTGCCGCAAAGTGCGCGGCCATTTCAGGATCGTTCTGCGGCGTCATGTCGGTCACGCCGGTCACGCCTTGGCGCGACAGGTCAGACGAGATGGCGGCAAAGTCTGGCGGCGCGCTGCCGAGTGCCTCGCGCATCCATGCGTCCTCGTCGAACAGGCGACCGGTGAAGCGGCCATGCTCGCGTTCCAGACCAGACGGTGCCTTGGACTGCGAAAGCAGCAAATCCAGAGCCGCAGAGTTCAGGAGCCACATCCTTCCCGAACGGTGCTGCATCCGCAGCGGACGTTGCGGGATCAGGCGATCGAGCGCCTTCGCATCGGGCAAGCCGCCGAGCACGCTTTCGTGATAGCCGATTGCGCGAATCCATCCATCGCCCTTGGCCGAAACAAGCGCGGCACTCAGGGCGTCGCCATCCATCACATCCGGTGGACCGCACCATACAGACAGCTTGCGCACCGCCAGCCCGGCGAGGTGCACATGGTGGTCATGCAGGCCGGGAAGCAGCAGGCCGCCTCCCGCTTCGAGCACGCGTGCGCCTTCCGGTGCTGCAAAATCCTTTCCCACGCGGGAGATGTGTCCGCCCTCGATCAGAACGTCGCCACGCGAACCGCCGTCTGAGCCGTGCCAGAGTTCCGCGTTGCGGATCAACAGGGGTGAGTCTGGCCCAGCCACTTATCCGTATCCGCACCAAGGTCATGCACAGAGGCGAGGCCCGAACGGCGCGGAACCAGCGGGAACAGCTTGCCCACTGCCGCGCCCCAGGCGCGCAGTTCGGCATCGAGGGCAGGACCGTCATAGGCCCGCTCTTCCGACAAGGCCCGCGCCGCAATCGCGCTCATCGAAAAGCCGATGCGCACGGCGTTTCCGGTCTTGTAGGCGCGCCAGCCTTCGAGGGCGGCGGTAATGCCTGTGAGCGGGTCGGCAAGGGCATCTCCGACGTAGCCGATCTCGCCTGTCGCATCGGCCAGCGCGCGCGAAAGACCGCCCGCCACCGCGCAATCGTTGCCCACCCCGACCCAGTTCGCGGGCTCGCCGGTTGCGCCGTGGCCGGTGATCGACAACCACACGAGGCCGGGCACTTGCTGCACAATCAGGTTGGCGTCGACGCCAAGTTGGCGCAGGGCGCGCGGGCGTGACGCTTCGAGCACGATGTCGGCCCGGCGGATCAGCTCGACCAGGCGGTTCCGTTCGCTCTCATTGGTGAGATCGACAGCGATGCAGTCCTTGCCCTGATTGACGACTTCGAAGGTCTGCGGATCGCTGGACCGGATCATGTCGGGGCGCTTGCGACTCTCGACCTTCACGACTTCGGCTCCTGCCAGCCACAGCAGGTGGCCGCACAGCGGGCCGGCCCAGATCGCGGACATGTCGACGACGAGCGGCCTGTGGTTCGGCTCGCGATCGCGTCGCGAGCCCCGGCTCAGCACTTCCACGGCGGGCGAGGCAGGCACCTCGTCCGCGCAGGCGACAGGAAGTCCAAGAGCACGTCCTTTTGCCAGCAGTTCGCCGCTGTCGTTGAGGGCGATCTCGGCAGCGATCCGGTCCTGATCGGCATGTTCCATGCCTTCCTTGCCGAACAGGGCCGGCAGATAGGCGCGGTCTTCCTCGCGCATGATGGTCAGTGCGAACCACGAGCCGTCGCGCGTCGGATTGAGGTAACTGCCGCCGACTCCGGCCGAGCGCCGGCCGCGTATCTCGAAATCCCGGACGGAGCCGCGTTCGCCGACTATCGTCAGACCATCGAGAGCTGCGATCCGATCCGAACCGCTGACCGTAGCAAGTTCGCGAAGCTGCCGGTCCGCCCAGCGCCATAGCGGGATCGGCGGCCCGCGCTCGGCGGTTTTCGCGTCAGTCGGCAAGGATGTCCTTCACCTTGCGGCGCAGCAGCTTGCCCATTTCGTTGTAGGGCAGTTCGTCGACATAGATGACCTTCTCGGGTACACGCGAGGAGCGCAGGCGCGAGCGCACCAGTTCCTTGATCTCGTCCTCGGCGGGGGCATCGTGTCCGTCGCGCGGGACGATTGCCATGCCGACAGCCTCGCCCCATTCGACCGAGGGGATTGCCACGGCGCAGGCGTCACCGACGGCGGGATGGGTGAGAACCACGTCCTCGATCTCGCCGGGCGACATGTTCTCGCCGCCGCGCACGATCACGTCGTCCGCACGGCCGGAGAGGAACAGGTAGCCGTCCTCGTCCATGAAACCGGCATCGCGGGTCGGGAACCAGCCCTCGGCATCGAGGGCGCTGCGTTCCTTGTATTCGCCGGAAACCTGTTCGCCACGAACGTAGATTTCGCCTGGCTCGTTGGGACCGAGAACCTTGCCGTCCTCGTCGCGAATCTCGATCTCGACCGTCGGCAGGGGCATGCCCAGCGAGGTGAGGCGGGCGCGCACCTTGGGGTCATCCGAAGCGATTGCAGCGCGGTGTTCGTCCGGGCCGAGCAGGGCAATGGTCGAACTCGTCTCGGTCAGGCCGTAGCTGTTGGTGAAGCCCGTTTCGGGCATCAGCGACAGCGCCTTCTCGATAATCTCGCGCGGCATCTTGCCACCACCATAGGCGATCGCCCGCAGCGACGAGAGATCGGCTGTGACACCGCCTGTCATCTTCTCGATGATGCGTGACAGCATGGTAGGCACGACGAAAGCGTTGGTCACCTTCTCAGCTTCTGCCAGCTTCAGCCAGGCTTCCGGTTCGAAGGAGGGCAGCATGACGATGCGCCGGTTGGCATAGGTCGACGACAGCAGGGCCGATATGCCCGCGATGTGATAGGGCGGGACAACCACGAGAGCTGCGTCGGCTTCGTCGGCTGCGGCAAATTCGACCGTTCCGAGAATGTAGCCCAGCAGGTTGGAGTGGCGCAGGATCGCGGCCTTCGGAGCGGCAGTCGTCCCGCTGGTGAAGAGCTGGACGGCAATGCCTTCGCCGGGGTCGTACTCCCGGTCGTCGCCTTCGGGCCAGGTCTCCTGCGCCTTGAGGGCAAACAATTCGCGCGAATAGACGGTATGTCCCTGATCGCCTGCAATCCGCTCGACCCGTTCCTCGTCGCCGACGACGAGGGCCGGAGCGATGCGTTCCAGCAGTGCGGCAAGGTCTTCGTCGGCAAGGCGGTAGTTGAGCGGGCAATAGGGTACGCCTGCCAGTGCCGCGCCGAACAGCCCGATCATCGATGCTTCGCTGCTTTCATCGAGCAGCGCGACATATTCGACGCCGCTTTCCTGGATGATCTCGAAGGCACCGCGCGCGGCAGCCAGCAGATCGGCATAGGTCCACCGCTTGCCGTCGCAGACGAGAGCGACGCGATCGGGCGCGGCATCGGCCGCCATTTCCAGCAGAAGGGCGATATTCATGTCAGGCTCTTTCGAGGATCGCGCAGGTCAGTCCGAAGCGGGAAGCGGCTTGGCGTCCTTGGTGACGAGCGCGACACCGTCCACCGAAAGCGAACCCTTGCCCGGCTTCACGCAGAGCAGTTCGTAGGTGTTGTCGGCATCGACATAACGCTTGCCCATCAGGGTGCCGTTCGAGTGGTCAGGCGAGAGGGTGCCTGCTTCGGCAGGCTTGGCTTCGGCCATCGGCGCGCCGCCGCATTCGATCGTGCGACCAGCGGTGCGGATCACCATGACTTCGGTATCGCAGACTGCGCTCTTCAAACGGGTGCCGGGTTTCATGATCTCTAAGTCCTCTCGTCAGGTCGCGCTGGAACGCGGTGTCAAAACACGCCCATAGGCGCGGATTGCCGCCGCGTTCAAGCCCGGATTGACAGGGGAAGGGTCAGGCGATGGCGCCCTTGGCCTTCCATTCCTCGATCTTGTCCCATTCGATGCCCGATTCCATGAGCACGATTTCGGTATGCTCCGACGCCTGCGGGGCGCGTGTGGTCTCCAGCGCCTCGCCGTTCCACTGCACCGGGCCGCGCACCAGCTTGATCGGCGGACCGCCGTCCGGAGCCTCGACCTCGATCACCATGTCATTGGCCAGTGCCTGTTCGTCGGTGCTCATTTCCTCGAAATTGATGACGGCGGCCCACTGGCCCTTGAGGGTCTTGAGCCTGTCGCGCCAGTAATCGAAGGTGTGCTCGGCAAATGCTTCCACCAGGATGTCGCTTGCTTCCTTGGCATTCTTGAACAGCGACAGGGGGTCGGCGAAGCGTGGGTCTTTGGCCGCTTCGGGGCGATTGACGTGTTCGAAGGTGTCCTCGATCAGCCCGGTCGGGCTGAGAATGCACAGGTTGATCGTGCGCCCGTCTGAGGTCCAGAAATTGCCGAGGAACGGGTTGACCGACATGCCGCCCGAGGTCGGCATCTGGGCGCGCTGGGAGACGCCATGCTCCATCTGCTGGCTCAGCGACGCGCCGGCAGCCCACCATGCGGTGGATTGCAGCGACACGTCGAGCACGGCTCCTTCACCGGTCTTTTCACGATGGAACAGGGCGGCCGAGATGCCACCGGCAATGAACATGCCGCCGATCGAATCGCCGAATGCCGGAATCGCCTGGGTGAGCGGGCCGCCGAGCTCCTCCGGGCTGTGAGCATAGGCAATGCCGCTGCCGGCCCAGAACACCGTCCCGTCGAAGCCGCCGCGCGCGTAGTCGGGGCCCTTGGCACCAAAGGCGCTGCCGCGCGCGTAGATGATATCGGGCTTGACTGCCTTGATGTGTTCGACGTCGAACTTGTTCTTCTGGCGATGGTGCGGAAGATAGTTGGTCAGAAATACGTCGGCAGTCTTTGCCAACTCATACAGGACTTCCTGGCCTTCCGGCTTGGACAGGTCGATGCCGACGCTGCGCTTGCCGCGGTTGGGGTGCTCGATCAGCGTGTGACGCATCGGGTCCACCTGAAATCCGCCAAGATTGAGAAAGCCGCGCTGGGTGTCGCCGCGGATCGGATGTTCCACCTTGATGACGTCCGCGCCCCAGTCAGCCAGGATGGCACCGGCGGCCGGTGTGAATGTGAACTGCGCAACTTCGAGAACGCGCACGCCTTGCATCACTTTTGTCGTCATCGTTTTCCTGTCCCAACTGACGGCTTTCGTGCTGGCCGTTGGCCCAACACATCGATGCTCGTCTCTGGCCGCAATCCCGCGCTCGATCAAGGCGAGAGCGGATCGCAGGCACGATCAAAGCGATTGGCGCGAATCGCCGACGCCTGTTTGAGCCTCTGGCCGGGCCTTCGCATGTGCGACATTCTGATACATTTAAGGAGGGCAATGTGCTGGGTTCGATGCACGAATCGCGTGCTGTGTTGCAGCAATTGCACTTGACTCGTGCAATAAACTTACTTACCTTGGTTAGGAGTTCAACTACCGTCCCGATCCGGGGACGTCAATCAGGAAGACAAAAAATGAAGAAGTTCGCAATCGTTCTGGGCGCCGCTGTGCTCGCTTCGAGCATGGCTCCTGCGATCGCCCTGGCCGATGAAGCGACCGCACCGGTCATGGTTGAGGTCAAGCGCGGTGATATGGTTTATTCCGCCGATGGCAAGCGCATTGGCAACATCTATCGCGTTACCGAAACCGGCGATGCCCAGATCATCTACCGTAGCAAGATGATCACCATCACCAACGCCACGCTCAGCCAGGTTGAAGGCAAGCTGCAGACCTCGCTGACCCTCGCCGAGGTTCGCGCGCTGGGCTGATCTTCTCAGAGATCACCTTGAACCACTTTCGAGAAGGGGCCGGGCCTTGTGCGCGGCCCTTTTTTCGTCGGCAGTCGGTTCAGGCGCGCAGGACCGGCCCGGCGAGGTCAGTTGGTCATCACGTTGGCATAGATCCGGTCGAGCAGGGACCGGAGCGTATCGAGTTCTTCGTCGCTCAGCCCCTTGAACATCCGGTTCTCGCTCTCCTTGGCAATGACGGTGAGCTTTTCGAGCAGGGGTTCGGCGGCGTCGGAAAGATAGATCGCCTTGGCCCGCCGGTCGTCCTCACGCGCACGCCGGGTCAGCAGGCCTTCGTTGCACAACCGGTCAACCAGCCGCCCGGCCGATGCTTCCGACATTTCGAGGGCATCGGCGATCATGCGCTGTGTCGAACCGGGATTTGTCGCGACGACCGCGATCATCGCCCATTGCGACCGGGTCACTCCCAGCGCGGCGACCTGCCGGTCGAAATAGTTTCTGACGTTCCTTGCCAGAACGCTTATGCGCAGGCTGATCTCCCGCTTCGTCATGCCCCCTCCGGATATGCAATTCGATACATTTCAGCCCTCTGGCCCCGAACAGGTAATACTTTCACGTGCGAGCAATTTGCAAACGGTTTCTGACAATGTCCCTTTGCGATACGATTGATGGCCAGCTTGCCAGCAACAGTCGGCTTGACGCACGGCCTGTCTCTCCCTTGACGTATGTCAAGAGCGGGACAACAGCTTCAACCGCACGACCCATCGGATTCCCGAATAGATGAACACGATGCCTCAAGATCTGAACGAGCTGGAGCCAGTGGGCAGGTTTGCGCCGCTGCGTGAGAGATCGTTCCGCAATATCTGGATGGCGAGCGTGTTCGCGAACTTCGCTCAGCTGTTCCTCGGCGTCGGCGCGGCCTGGCAAATGACCCAGATGACCGGGTCTCCGAGCATGGTGGCCCTGGTCCAGACGGCGATGATGCTGCCGATGGTCCTCGTCTCCCTGCCAGCGGGCGCGATTGCCGACATGTACGACAAGCGCAAGGTTGCCATTGCCGGCCTGATCGTGTCGACCGCCTTCGCCGCCTGTCTGGCAGTGCTGGGCTTTATCGACGTCCTGTCTCCCTGGATCCTGCTTGCATTCTGCAGCCTGATCGGTGCCGGTGTGGCGCTTTATGGCCCATCCTGGCAGAGTTCGATCCCCGAGCAGGTCTCGCTCAGGAACCTGCCGGCCGCCATTGGGCTGGGCACCATCAGCTATAACGTTGCACGCAGCTTCGGCCCGGCGCTTGGCGGCCTCATCGTGCTCGCCGCTGGCGCCAAGGCCGTGTTCGCGCTGACAGCCGTACTCTATTGGCCGCTGCTGCTGGCTTTCACGATGTGGAAGCGCAAACACGTTCCTTCGCGGCTGCCGCCAGAGCGCATGGACCGGGCAATAATCGGCGGTGCGCGCTACGCGATCCATTCGCCGCCGATCCGCACCTCCTTCGTGCGCGCTTTCATGTATACGCTCACCAGCGCCAGCGCGACCGCGCTCGCTCCACTGGTTGCGAAGGACCTGCTGGGCGGAGATGCGGCGACCTATGGCCTGCTGCTCGGTGTGACCGGCGTCGGCGCGCTTGTGGGTGCCTTGAACGTCAGCACCGTTCGCGACCGTTTTTCGACCGAAGGAACGGTGCGCCTGCTCGCAGTCGCGACGGGATTGCCGCTCATCGTCATAGCCATGAGCACCTCGGTATTGCTGACTTGCGCCGCCTATTTCATGATTGGTCTCGCGAATATCCTTTCGGTTGCCCTGCTCAATATCAACGTCCAGCTCTCGGCTCCGCGCTGGGTGGCTGCGCGTGCGCTCTCGCTGTTCGGCTCCTCGCTGACTGCGGGCGTCGCTCTCGGCGCCTGGGCATGGGGCATGTTCGGCAGCGCAATCGGCGTGACCAACGCCTATTTCGTGTCCGGATCGGTCACGCTGCTGACGGCCCTGATCGGCTATCTCCTGCCTCTCTCGCGCGACGAAGAGGGCGAGAAGGATACTGTCGACATCGGTTTCGAGCCTAACCTCGACCTGGGCCTGTCCATTCGCTCAGGCCCGATCGTGGTCGAGATCGACTACCGCGTCGACCCGGAACGGGCGCGCGATTTCTATGCCGTGATGATGCGCATGCAGCGGATGCGCAAACGGATCGGCGGATTCGAATGGTCCATTTCGCGCGACATCGAGGACCAGTGGGTCTGGACCGAGCGATATCACTGCCCGACCTGGGGCGATTACCTGCGCATGCGCGACCGCTACACCCAGATGGACTTCGACGTGCAGGCAGAGGCGCGCAGCTTTGACGAAACGCCAGGCGGTATCGTCGTGCGCAGAAGGCTCGAACGGCCATACGGATCGGTGCGCTGGAAGGCCGACTCGCCCGACCCGCATCAGGATACGATGACCTACATCGGCCCCTGACCGGCCGGACCGCGATTACGCGGGCTGCTTGACGGCCTTGATCGTTTTCACCACGTCGAGAAACACGTTGCGCACTTCGGTGATGCGGAAACCTGCCGCGCGTACGTTGGAGACAGTCGGCCGGTTCATGTCCGGCCCAAGCTTGCGCGTGATCAGCGTCATCACGTTCATCATGTAGCGGAACGGATACCAGCGGCTGCCGGTATGCTCGAACATCAGCAGCTTGCCGCCGGGCTTCAGCACGCGATGAAGCGCCTTCAGCCCCTCGATCGGCTGCGGAACCGAGCAGAACGTGCAGGACGTGACGACCATGTCGAAGCTGTCGTCCGCGAACGGCATGTCGTGCACGTCCATGACATGCGCCTCGATGGTGCCGTCATAGACGGCGATGCGTTCCTGCGCGTGTTCGATCATCACCGGGCTGATGTCGAGCGCGGTGATGTCGAGACCCTTGGGGAAGAACGGAATGTCCATCCCGGTCCCGAGTGCCAGGAACAGCACCTTGCCCTCCATCTCGCTGAACAGCGTGGACTTGAACGGCCCCCAACGCTTTTCGGCACCTGCGCTCGCCATCGTGTCGAAGCGTGGGGCAAGTTTGTCCCATTTCGCCTGGGTTACGGCATCAGCCATGGCGCGCCTCCTGTCCGTCGCGGGTCACGCCGCTGAGCAGGGCATTGGCGATCCAGATGATGACCATGGCCACTGCGCCGCATCCGGCACCCCAGATCAGCCCCTGAACGGCGGTGAACGGCATCATCGGCACGGCCATGCCGACGACCATGCCAGTCAGCTCGCCAGTGAACATCAGCGGCACCATCGCTTCCATCGCGCCCAGCCAGCGCGCGACCACGAAAAAGCCGACAAGCCCCATGAAACTGCCGATCGCCATCATCAGGAACATGGCGATCCACATGTTCCAGGAAGGCCCGACGATCAGCCAGCACAGCAGCCCCACCACGGCGCCGAGCACCACGTTGGCGATGAAATCGCCGATTACATACCCGATCCGACTGTCCAATCCGGCCTCCCGTGTTTCCCGGCTGTCACTGTAGCACGCAGGCAGCGCGCTACAATCGGGAAGGTCACAGCGATCCGTGGAGGCTCACGAAGACGGTGCGCCCTGGCTCGGGCGTGCCGATCGTGCGGGAATAGGTCTTGTCCGCGAGATTGCGCAGGGCCGCCCGGACTTCAAGGCCATGTCCCAACGCCAGACCTGCCTGTGCATCGAAAGTGGCAAATCCCGGCATCCTGACGAAGCCGGTTGGCACCGAAGAGTCGAAGTAGGAGCCGGTGAAACGTCCGTCCAACCTGAGCGAAAGCATCTGGCTCGCCTGCCATTCGACAGCAGCCGCGCCCTTCCATTCGGGACGGAATCTCAGCTGCGCGCCATCGGCAGACTGCGTATCGAGCCAGGTCAGGCTGGCGATTGCCCGGATTGGCCCGGTACGTCCCGATGCGGCGAGCTCGATGCCCTTTGCCGTCACCTTGTTGCGATTGACGTTGGTGAAAAGCTCCGGGTCGAAATCGATCAGATCGCGATAGACCGAGCGATAGGCCGTGGCGCTGGCGGTCCACGCCTTGTTCGGCGAGGCCCACTCGACGCCCGCATCCAGGGTACGGCTGCGCTCCGGCAGAAGGTCCGGGTTGGCAATCAGCGGGAAACCGAGAGCGTAGAGACTGGGCTGCTTGAAGCCCTGCGCATAGCTGGCAGTGAGGCGCAGGCCGGACTGGCCGAGCGGCACCATGACGCCTGCGCGCGGAGTGAAGCGCGTCTTGTCGTTTTCGGGAAAGTCGGCGCGCAGACCCGCGCGAAGCTCGATATCGCGCGGCAAGGTGAGCGAGGCCGTGGCGAACAGGCCGGGCAGGGTGCGGCTGAGCGAGAAGGCGGTCGGGATCGGAAAGCCGAAGTCGACCACGCCGTCGCTGGTGCCGTCTTCCTGCACCAGCGAGCCGCCGACACCCAGTGCCAGAGCCGGGGAGGGCGACCAGTCGAGGCTGGCCACGGCCTCGAACCGGTCGAAGCGGCTGTCGCTGTCTATGGGCGGGATACCGTCGAGAGTGCCGGAAGCGATGCCCGGTGACGCGCTGACGAGCGTGCTGCGGCTCCAGCCGGCGCGGACCTGCCCGGTGAGGCTGGAGGCCAGCTCGGCCGCGACAGTCGCTCCAAGCACGATCTGTTCGCGCTCGCGCTTTTCGAGATCGCGGATCACGGCGAGTTCCGGGCCGCCGCTGTCTTCCGGGCCGCCGCTGCCTTCGCTTCTCGCGTAATAGCCGAACAGGTCCAGCGAGGCACCATTGCCGACACGCGGCGAAGCTGCGATCATTGTCGAAAGGCCCCGGTTGTTCGAGCCTTCGAGCAGGTCGCCTGTATCGCGTGCACTGGCAGCAAAGGTGAGCGAGCCAGCCCCGCCGGTGAGCGTGCCACTGCCGCCCAGTTCCCAGCGGCCGCCGCTACCGATGCCGGCGCGCATCGAGGCTCTGCTCTCGCCGGGCTCGTTCAGACGCAGACTGACGACCCCCGACAAGGCATCCGCGCCGTAGGCAGTGGACCAGGGGCCGGACAGGACATCGACTCGCGTAGCGTCGGAGGCGTCGATCAGCGAAAAATCGAAGCCGCCGCCAGAAGACACCATCGGATCGTTCACGCGCACGCCGTTGATCGTGACCAGCGTGAAATTCGGCTCGCCGCCCCGGATCGCAAGGTAGCTGCCGCCGCCCGGTCCGCCCTTCTCGAAGGCGTCGATGCCGGGAAGCAGGGCGAGGCTTTCGAGGAGCGAGACAGGGGACGCTGCCTGCAAGTCTTCGGCTCCGAGCGTGCGCACGCCGCCTGCCGCACCTTGCGCAGGGTCGTCGATGCTGGCCGTGACGATGATGTCGCTATCGGATCCATCGTCAGCCAGGGCGGGGACGGGCAGAGCCGAAATTGTCGCGAAAATCGCGGCAAAGGTCGAAATATTTGGGGATTTCTTCAAGATTCGATCCCTAATGCAGGTCCGGTCAATAGCGCATGCAAGGCTCCGGCGGGTATGAAGCGCCAGCGCGGAGATTGCGCCGCGGCGGATAGGGACGAAGTGGACAGGTGGCAATGCAGCGGCTCGGCTCGATACTGACAAGTCTGGGAATAGTCGCAGCAGCAATCCTGCTCGGTGCGTCTGTTTCGGGCGTCACGCACCACCTCATCCGCCTTGCCCTGCCATTGCCCGACGTTCCGGCAGGCCGCGACGAGATCATGGCCGCGCTGGGTCACTTGCTGCCTGCTGCGCTGATCGTCTTTGCCGGGGCGGCATGGGCTTTCCCGCAGGCACTGTTCTCCAGCGCCGAACGTGTGGCCAGGCAGGTATACGCCTGGGGCGCGGCATGGGGCGCAGGCTCGCTCTACCTGTTCCTGATGACCAGCGACGTCTTCCCGCACCAGTTGCTGGTTGGCGCTTTCGTCATCGCCATCGTGCTGCTGTGGCTGGGCTATGCGCTGTTCGGCAGCGATCGTGACGTGCCTGGCAGGACCGGCATCGGCGGACGCATGCTCGCCGCGATCGGTGCGACTTTTCGCCTGCTGCTCAAGCCGCTGACATGGCTTGCCGTGCTGATAACGGTGCTGCCGCTGATCGCTGCGGTGCTCTACGTCGTCAATCAGGACTTCCGCGACGCCGTGGCCGAGTTCCGGGTGCGCCAGAACGTGTCGGTCGAAGGCGACTGGATGACTGTGCCGATCAACACGAAGACCCAGCTTCTCCAGCCGATCACGGTGCGCATGGAGCCGGGCCGCGAAGGCTCGATGCTGGTTCTGGAGCGGGCGGGGCGCCTCTACCGCATGGGCTATCCCGACAACGGCACCAAGGATCTGCTGATCGACTTTGCCAAGGTGGTTGGCGAGGTAAACCTCGAAAACGGCGCGCTCGGCTTCGATTTCGACCCGCGCTACGGCAAGGGAGGCGAGGGCTCCGGTTACGTCTACGTCTATTACACCAGCTATACGCCGGAAAAGCAGACCAACTATCTCTCGCGCTTCGACCTGTCGCTGCCCGACGCGGCGGCACGACTGGCCTCGCGCTACGATCTGATCGCGCAGCAGCGTCCGCCTTCGCAGTATCACAATGCAGGCCACGTCGAGCTTGGCCCGGACGGGTTCCTCTATCTGTCGATGGGCGAAATGGGGCTGGAAGATTCGTACCAGCGCATCGACAAGACACTCTCTGGCGGGATCATGCGCATCGACGTGACGGGCAAGAGGGGCGTTCCCATCCCGCGCCAGCCCGACAACGGCAAGACGCAGGGTTACACCATTCCCGCCGACAATCCCTTCCTCGACGTTCCGGACGCGCTGGGCGAGTTCTATGCCATCGGCCTGCGCAATCCCTTCCGCTTCCAGATCGACAAGCCCACCGGCCTGCTGTGGACCGGCGATGTCGGCTCGACGACATGGGAAGAAGTCAACGCCATCGAGAAGGGCGGCAATTACCAGTTCCCCTATGACGAAGGCGGCCACAAGACGACCTGGGACAAGCCAGCCAAGGTTCTGGGTACCGAACACGGCCCGATCTGGACCTACCAGCACACCGCCTACGATCGCTCGGTGATCGGCGGCATTGTCTATCGCGGCAAACGCTGGCCGGAACTCGACGGCAAATACCTGTTCGGTGACAATTACTCGGGCACGTTCTGGGCGATACCGGCGCAGAACAGGAAATCGGACAAGCCGCTCACGCTCGGCCAGGCTGACAAATACGCGCAGCGCGGCTTTACCTCGCTGATCCAGACGCCGGATGACCGCATTCTCATCACCATCATGGGATCATCCAGCGCGCCCAATGGCGAGATCGTCGAACTGGTGCCCAAGGCACAGGGCGCTGCCGCCAGCATCGCCGGAGCCGGCGCGGTTGCGGCTGCTGCGACCGAATCGGCGACTTTGAGCGCGGCAGCCGTAAACGAAAGCTATGTCACCAATTGCGCGCGCTGCCACGGCGAGACCGGACACGGCGACGGGCCCGATGCGGCCTTGCTGAAAGAGCAGTTGGGCGTGTCGCCGACCAATTTCCACACGCCTCAGTTCAAGGCGAAGGACCGCGCGGAGATCCGCAAGGCAATTTCGGAAGGTGGCGGAGCAGTCGGCCTGTCGGAAGCGATGCCGCCGTGGTCGAGCCTGTTCGAGGACAAGGAAATCGACGCGCTGACCGACCATGTAAGGGCGATGCCCGCCGAATAGCGGGCACCGGCCTCTTCAATCAGGCTGCTGGCGGGGCCGGGCTGGTCTCGGTCCACTGCGGCACTGCCTGACGACGGTAGATCAGCCAGCCCTTGTCGGTCTTGCGGCACCAGTCGCGGTACTGCACGCCCATGGTCAGGTTGGTCATGTCCGAACCCGGTGCGGCCTTGTGGACGGCAATCGCGTAGGAGATCAGTCGCGCCTCGTCACCGTTCATTTCGAGGTGCTGGTTGGTGATATTGTGCTGCGTTGCCTGATAGGAACTGGCTCCGGCATAGACCTTCGGCAGATACTCATCGATTGCGGCACCGCCCAGCGAGCCTTGCGACATGGCATCGTCGCTGAAGACACTGCGTGACAGGTCGTAATCCCTCATGTCCATGCCGAGCGCGTAGACCTTGGGGAGTTGCAATATCGCCAGCCTGTCCGGCTGTTCCGCCGGGTCGAACGGTGCAATCGGCCCGCTCCAGTTCTTGATCTCGTAATCCATTCGCATCTTCCTCCTTGTGGATAGTCTAGTTCCAGCTTTTGCCGTGTTCGGCGATGTGCAGCATCTGCCCGGTAAGCGTCGCTGCCGTGTGTTGCGCCAGGCTGATGAGCGGCGCGCCAAGCGCTTCGGGCGTGCAGGGGCTAACCAGCCCCTGTTCCTTGAAATTGGCGACGGTTTCGGGATCGACCGTGTTCCATGTCACGGTATCGACTGCGCCGGGGCTCAAGCCGTTTACCGCCACGCCATATTCCCTGAGTTCCTCGGCGAAGAAGTCGGTCATGCGGTTCAGCCCCGCCTTGGTGACGCAATAGAGCATCATGTCGTCATGCCCGCCAAAGCCCTTTTCGGTGTGCCTCGCGACGGCCGAGGTGATGTTGACGATGCTTCCCGAACCCTGCTTCTTCATCTGCCGCGAGACCTCACGCATGGTCAGGTAGGGTCCGCGTATGTTGACGTTGACGTGCTGGTCGAAGGTCGGAATGTCGATCGCGAAGGTGTCGTGATGGGTGTAGATCGCCGCATTGTTGACGAGCACGTCGACGCGCCCGAATTCGGCGATTGTCTCCTCGACGAGGCGAATAACGTCTTCCTCGACAAGTACGTCGCAGGCCTTGGCATGGATACTGCCGGGAAAGTTCTTTCCGGTTTCGACTGTCTCGGCCAGGGTGTCCTTCTGCGGCACGCCATTATCGACCGTGCCGAGGCTGCGCGCAGCCGCGATGACGGTAGCACCCTCGGCGGCCAGCGCATGGGCATAGGCGCGGCCAATGCCATAGCTCGCGCCCGTAACGATGACGACCTTGCCTTCGAGCTTCACATGCTTCTCCCTCGCATCGCGATTCCTGCTGTCGCGACCCGGCACCTTGGGCACGCGCACGGCGGCAGGTCAATCGCGGAAGTGACGGGAAAAAATGGTGCCCGGGGGCGGGATCGAACCACCGACACTACGATTTTCAGTCGTATGCTCTACCAACTGAGCTACCCGGGCAACGCTGCGGCGGCGGCCTTTTGAGGACCGGCGAGCGATTGGAAGAGCGCCTATGGCGAACAGGCGCTGGCTTGGCAAGCCCCGATCAGTCTTCCGAGGGATAATCCGGCGGCGCAGGCGGGCCGGGGACGGAATATCCGTCGTCCAGCCACTTCACCAGATCGCGGTTGCGGCAGCGCGCCGAGCAGAACGGTGTATGCTCTGCACTGCGCGGCTTGCCGCATATCGGGCATTTGCGTGGCTTGTCGCTCATGCTGACAGCGCCTGCGCGAAACCGGCCTCGATCGCAAGGGCAGGATCGCTTTCGATACGGATCTGCCGACCGGTGCGGCGCGTGAGTTCGTCCAGCCACTCCGGCTTGAGCCGCGCCTTGACTGCGGGATGGCAGGTCAGCAGCAGCAGACCGGGCTGTTCGATTTCTTCGGCGCGGCGCAGCAACAGGCGGGTGGCTGCGCCGACGCGGTGCTGTCCGATACGATGCAGCAGGCTCGGTCGTTCGAGCCGCGCGACGATCTGTACGAAGCCGAACCCGTTCATCGCGGTGCGTTCATGCGGCCAGCCGCCCAGCGCCGAATCCAGTGCTTCGTCCACCGCCTTGCGGTCGGCCTTTGCTTCGAGAGTGGGGAAGTCGATCCCGATGGAACCGGCAAGGTCGAATCGTCTGATTGCTTCGCAAAGCGGCTGAACTGCCGCGAGTGCAAGCGCGCGCGGCGCAAGCGACCCGTCTATATCGACCAGCGTCATGGCAGGCGTTGTCGAGAAATCCAGCGAGCCGCCTGCGAAGTCGTGGGTGCCGGACCATGCCTCGCCCCAGATTTCCTCCCAGTCATGGCCGGGAAAATGGCGCACGGTTTTTACCGGAGCGCCGCTCGCCAAAAGTGCTTCGGAGAGGCTCGGGGCGGGGCAAGGCGCGAGCGAGGTAGGCCGGGCCTGTGCCAGCTTGGTGCGCCCCCGTTCGCTGATGGAGGGGCGGCGCACTTCCAGCCTGATCGCCCCGCCTTCGCTCGCATCGGCGGGCAGGCGATCGACGAGAGCTTCCTCACCGCTGGCAAAGCGGGCACGACCGCGCGGGCTGCCGCGAACACGGGAGACCAGAACAGCGTTCTCGACCTGACCGCAGGCTAGCGCGCCGGGCCAGTCGATTCGGGCAGCGACGACACGGCCGTTGTTGATGCACAAGGCGCGGTCTTCGCCGATGCCTTGCTCGACCAGCCACTCAGGCAATGGGAAATCCCGCCGACTTCAGCAGCGCGCGCGTCTCGAACAGCGGCAGTCCGACAACGCCCGAATGGCTGCCTTCAATCCACGCGATCAGCCCTTCGGCGCTGCCCTGAATGGCATAGCCGCCGGCCTTGCCCTGCCATTCGCCGCTGGCGAGATAGGCGGCGATTTCCTCGCGTGACAGCGGCTTGAAGCGGACGACCGTTTCGGAGAGGCGCTCGCGCACAGTGCCGTCGGGATAGCGTAATGCCACGGCGGACAGCACGCGGTGGCGTCGGCCGGACAGCAGTTCAAGGCAATGGCGGGCTTCTGACTCTTCCTCGGCCTTCGGCAGGATGCGAAGACCTGCGGCAACAACCGTGTCCCCCGCCAGAACGAAACGTGTGTCGTCCGCGCTCGCAAGCGCCTTTTCGCGGGCCATGCGGCGGGCATAGTCGCGCGGACGTTCGCCTTTCGCGGGCGTCTCGTCGATGTCGGCTGCCGAAACGGCGTCAGGCACGATCCCGAGGCGCGCGATCAGTTCGCGGCGGCGCGGGCTTGCAGATGCCAGGACGAGTTGGGGCGCGGTCACGCGCCGGGATTAGCCGAACTGGCCGGGACCGCCACGGCCGGGCATGAAGCGGTAGGTAATGCGGGCCTTGGTGAGGTCGTATGGCGTAAGCTCGCAAAGAACCTCGTCACCGACGAGAACGCGAATGCGGTTCTTGCGCATCTTTCCGGCGGTATGGCCCAGTACTTCGTGGCCGTTTTCCAGCTCAACCCGGAACATTGCGTTGGGCAGCAGTTCGACCACCTTGCCCCGCATTTCGAGAAGTTCTTCTTTCGCCATTCGCGATCAGTATCCACCGTATATCTGCATCATTGCGGCGCGCCATAGCCCCGCCTTGACCAAAAGGGAAGTCTGCCCGTTCATGCGTGTGTTATCCTTGCGCGACAAAATGATACGCTCAGACGTATTGAAATAACTTCCAACCTCGGCGAGTCGGGGGGCGGGAATTGCGGAGGGGAACAGAATTTGCCCCGGAGATCATACCCCTTGCGCTTCCTTTACATTGCCCCCTTGATGATGACTGCTCCTGCCGCCTTGATGGCGCAGGAAGTTCCGGTCGAGTCTGCCGACGACGGCGATGCCAAGAGCACGGACATCGTCGTCGTGGCGACGCGCTATGCCGGACAGGTCGATACAGACATTCCCCCGGTCCTGACGCTCGATGAGGCTGACATCACGTCCTACGGCGCCAGTTCCATCGCCGAGCTGCTCGACGCGCTGGCCCCGCAAACCGGCAGCGGCCGAGGCAGGGGAGGCGGGCGGCCCGTCATCCTGCTCAACGGGCAACGGATCTCAAGCTTCCGCGAAATGCGCTCGATCCCGCCCGAAGCGATCCGGCGGATGGAAGTGCTGCCCGAGGAAGTGGCCCTGCGTTTCGGCTATCCGGCCGAGCAGAGGGTGGTGAACTTCATCCTCAAGGACAATTTCTCCAGCAAGCAGATCGCGGGCGAGTTCAACATGCCGACGCGCGGTGGCTACACGAACTGGGAACTCGAAGGCGGCCGGCTGCGGATCGACGGTCCGAGCCGGATGAACCTCGAAGCCAAGATCGTCGATACCTCGTTGCTGACCGAGGCAGAGCGCGGCATCATCCAGGACGACAGCGAACTGGCCCGACTGCTTGTTGGCGTCGATCCCGGAAAATATCGCAGCCTCGCACCCGAAAACCGGGAAATCACGCTCAACGGCACATGGTCGACGGGGCTGGGTGATGAGGGGATGGGCGGAACGCTCAGTGCAAACGGCGCCTATACCCGCACAGATACGCGTTCGCTTACCGGCCTCGACGGTTTGCTGCTGGCCGGTTCGGACCAGACCCTGCGCGCGCTGGAACGCAACACGGCAACCGACCTGTTTCAGGGCGGGCTGGCGCTCAACAAGCCGCTCGGCGACTGGCTGATGACGCTCACCGGCGATGCGAGCTATTCGGAAGCGACGACCCTGAGCGACCTGCCGGGCGGCATCGAGGCGGGGCGGGCAGAGGCGCAATCGAAAGACATGTCGCTGTCCTCGCTTGCGACCCTGGCCGGGCGGCCATTTTCGCTTCCGGCGGGCGATGCCTCGCTCACGGTCAAGGCCGGGTTCGATTTCGACCGCAGCGACAACAGCAATACGCGCGGCGCGGCAGGCAATACCGTGCTCAAGCGCGGTGATGCGTCGGCAGGCGCGAATCTGTCCCTGCCGATCACGAGCCGCAAGAACGACGTTCTCGCCGGGATCGGCGATCTGTCGCTCAATGCCAGTGCGGGCGTGAACCACCTTTCGGACTTCGGCACGCTCAACGACTGGAGCGCCGGTCTGACCTGGAAGCCCACAGAAAAGCTTACGCTTCAGGCAAGCTATCTGGTCAAGGACGCCGCCCCGACTCTCTCGCAGCTTGGCGCACCGCAGATCGTGACGTTCAACGTGCCGGTCTACGACTTCACCCGCGGCGAGGCTGCGCTGGTAACGGTGACAAGCGGCGGCAATCCGGCCCTGCTCGCCGAGAAACAGCGCGACTGGAAGATTTCGGCCAACTGGGACCTGCCGATCTTCGACCGGTCAAACCTGCTGGTGGAATACTTCCGCAATTCGTCGAGCGACGTCTCGCAGTCGTTTCCGTTGCTGACACCCGCAATCGAGGCCGCTTTTCCCGATCGCGTGACCCGCGATGCAAGCGGCCAGCTTATCGCCATCGACCGCCGCCCAGTGACCTTCGACAAGGTGGAGAGTTCCCGGATCCGCTGGGGCTTCAACATCTCGGGCCGTCTCACGAAGGAAAGCGAACAGGGTGACGCTCCCGAGTCACCCCCGGCTCGCACTGAACCCGCACAGACGCCGCCGCCTGAACGCGGCGAAGGGCGCCCCGCTTTCGATCCGCAGCGGTTCCAGCAGATGAAGACCTTGATGTGCGGTGACACGCCGCCCGATCCTGCTGCACTGCCCGAACGGATGCGGGAACGGTTGACCGGGGCGGACGGCAAGATCGACGAAGCGCGTCTCGCGCAGCTGCGCGAGCGGATTTGCAACAGCGATGGACCACCCGCGAGAGCGGCTCCCGCTGGCGAGAATGCAGCACCCGCCAGCGGCGGCAGTCGCGCTGGTGGTGGCGCGATGCCGTTCGGGCGAGGCGGACCGCCGGTCGGGCGCTGGAATCTGTCAGTCTACCACACCTATCGCCTGACCGACCGCGTCACCATCGCGGAGGGCGGCCCGGTGCTCGACCAGCTGGCCGGGGATGCGATCAGCGCGGGCGGGGTGCCGCGCCACGAGGTCACTTTCGAAGGCGGCCTGTTCAATAAGGGAACCGGGCTGCGTCTCAGTGGAACCTGGGCTGCGCCAGCCACCGTAAAGGCCAGCGGCGCGCCCGGCACGTCGGACCTGCGCTTCGGCAGCACCTTCGTGGTCAACGCGCGCTTCTTCCTGAACCTCGGCCAGCGTGAAAGCCTCGTCGAGAAGGTGCCGTTCCTCAAAGGCACCCGTATCGCGCTCACGGTGGACAACATTTTCGATTCGCGCCAGAAGGTCACCGACGAGGACGGGCTGATCCCGCTCGCCTACCAGCGCGCCTATCGCGAACCGCAGGGCAGGGTGCTGGGCATCGATATCCGCAAGATGTTCTGATCGCGGCAGGACCGGGCCTTTTCAATTCCGCGCCGCAGGCCCTATCTGAGGGCCATGAGCCGCACGCCTGCCGGAACGCCGCCCAATCCCAAGGGCGCCGAACGCTTCAACGAGGAGCGGCAGACCTATGCCGTGCGGGGAACCGACAAGCCTGATCTGCAAAAAGGCACCGAGGTGATCCGCGAGACGGTTCGTACACTGCCGACACGGCCGGGCGTCTACCGAATGAACGACGCGCGTGGCGACGTGCTCTATGTCGGCAAAGCGCGGGTGCTGAAGAATCGGGTCAGCAATTATACGCAGGTCGAACGGCTGCCCGCACGATTGCAGCGGATGGTCAGCCAGACCCGCTCGATGACCATCGTCACGACCAATTCGGAAGCAGAAGCGCTGCTGCTCGAAGCGCAGCTCATCAAGCGGTATCGCCCGGCCTACAACGTGCTGCTGCGCGACGACAAAAGCTTCCCCTTCATCCTGCTGCGTTCCGACCACGCGTTTCCGAGGATCATGAAGCATCGCGGGGCGCGGCGGGCCAAAGGCAACTACTACGGGCCGTTTGCCAGTGCCGGATCGGTCAACACCACGATCAACGCGCTGCAAAAACTGTTCCTGCTGCGCAGCTGCA
>JAGREN010000156.1 GCA_020446505.1 Novosphingobium sp.
TTTGACAGCCCAACCGTGATCCGCGCGGAATTAGTCCACGCCGCCTAGCCTCCGTAGGGCGGCTGGGTGAGGATCGTGTGCGGTATCGACTCGGCCCGCTTCCACAAGCGCCTGAGCACGGCGACGGCCTCGTCCGGCGCCTCGTAGGGCCAGAAGTGATTGGCGGGGACCGTGTTGAACTCGGCCCCGATCCGGTTCGCCATGCGCCGTCCGATCTCGGTCGGAACGATCAGGTCGTTCTCGCCCCAGATGAACGCGGTGGGGATCACGATCCTTGCCAGATCCTCGGCCCATTCGGTGCCGACGTTCACGGCGGAGCGGTACAGGCTCATGATGCGGTGAACGCTGCGCGGATATTCGAAGGCATTGTGCCTGGCATCGTACTCGGGAAAGCCGAGCCGTCGCAGCGATTGCGCCATCATCTGCCCGCCTTCGAGCGCATCGGATATCTGCTCGCCCAGACCCGGCTTCATCCATTCGGTCCAGAGGTTGTGCAGCGGCCAATGCGGATCGATCGGTGCGTTGCCCACTGCCAGCGAGCGCAGCAATTCCGGTCGCAGCGAGGCGGCGCGCAAGGAGATCAGACAGCCCCAGTCATGGCCGACGAGGTGGACCGGCCCGCCGCGCTCGTAGAGGCCTTCGAGGTGCTCGATCGCCCAGTCGACGTAGCTTTCCTTGACCGGTTCCCAGCCTTCCGGCGGTTCGGCGACAAAGCCGGGCAGGTCGGGCGCAAGCACCTCGTCATCGCGGTCGAGCCGCGAGAGGATCGGTTGCCACAGGCGCGAGGTAGCGGGAACCCCGTGGATGAACAGGACGGGCATGGTGGTCTATCCCTTTTGGCGTGGCGTCCGGGTGAGCCTCAGCGGTAGGCCCAGCCACCGTCGACGGTCAGCGTATCGCCAGTGACATAGCTTGAATCGTCGCTGGTGAGGAACAGCATCGCCTTCACCACGTCTTCCGCCCGGCCGAGCCGCTTGAGGGCTGGCGTTTCGGTCAGCCGTTCGCGCGAAGATGCCAGCAGGTCCGTCACCATATCGGTCGGGATCGTGCCGGGGCACACGGTATTCACGCGGATCTCCGGCCCGAGTTCCGAAGCGAGCGAATTGCTGAGCATGATGACGCCGGCCTTGGACACCGAATAGGCGCCCGAGCCGGGTCCGGGCCTGAGCCCGCCTATCGAGGCGATGTTGACCATCGTACCGCCGCCCGCGCGCTGCATCGCAGGCGCCAGCGTCTTGCACATCAGCATGGTGCCGGTGAGATTGACGTCGAGCACGCGCTGCCATTCCGCCAGCGAGGTTTCCAGCATCGGCTTCATGATGAGGATGCCCGCCGCGTTGATGAGGCCGTCGACACCGCCCATCGCCTGTTCGGCCTGCTCGCAGAAGCGTGCGACATCGGCCTCGTCTGCCACGTCGCAGCCTGCGCCGAACTGGCCGAGGCGGTCTGCATTGGCGCGCACGGCCTGCTCGTCGCGGTCGCACAGCGCCAGCTTTGCGCCCTCGGCGGCAAAGATCTCGGCAGTGGCGAGCCCCATGCCGCGCGCTGCCCCGGTAACGACGATGCGCCGCCCCTTCAGCCGTCCCGATCCTTGTTCTGCCACGTCTCGCTCTCCCGATATTATTTGCTGTGGACCTATGGCCTGCCTTCGCCGGGAATCAAAGCTCTAACGCGACCTTGCTTCGACTCGCGAAATGCCGGACAATCGCAGCAATCTCGGGAGAAAAGCCATGAACACGCAGGTCCAGGAACGTCCCTCCGAAAAAGCCGGGCAGACGTTGAAAGTCATCGATGTCGATACCCATTGGACGGAACCGGCCGATCTGTGGACGAGCCGGGCGCCGGCCAAGTGGAAGGATCGCGTGCCGCGGATGATCCCGGATGCCGATGGCGTCCCCACATGGACCATCGACGGCGACATTTCGCTCGGCCTTTCGTCCGCCTCCAGCGTGGTCCACGAAACCGGACGCAAGGCAATCGGCTACGAGTTCACCAAGTGGAACGTGGACGATGTGCACCCCGGCTGCTCACAGGCCGGACCGCGCATCGAGGTTATGGACCGGCAAGGCATCTGGGCGCAGATCCTCTATCCCAACGTGCTCGGTTTCGGCGGTCAGGGGCGCATGCGCCGCGATGGCGAAAATGCCGTGCCAACCATCGATGCCGACCTGCGGCTGATGGCCACCCAGATCTACAACGATGCGGGTGCGGAAATGCAGGAAAGCACGGGCGGTCGCCTGCTGCCCCAGGCGCTCCTGCCGTGGTGGGACATCAAGGAAGCGGTGAAGGAAGCCGAACGCTGCGTCGACATGGGCATGACCGGGATCAACATCAATTCCGATCCCCATCTCAACGGCATGACCGACCTGTCCGACGATTACTGGTCGCCGCTGTGGGAACTGTGCAGCGACAAGGGTCTGCCGGTCAACTTTCACATCGGGTCGAGCGACAGCTCGAACAGCTGGTTCGGCAAGTCGCCCTGGCCATCCTTCGACGCGGGGCAGAAGCTGGCGATGGGCTCGGCAATGATGTTCATCGCCAACAGCCAGGTGATCGGCAACATCATCATTTCGGGCCTGCTGGAACGCTTCCCCAAGCTGAAATTCGTTTCGGTAGAAAGCGGCGTGGGCTGGCTGCCGTTCCTGCTGGAAGCGCTCGAGTACCAGATCGCCGAATCGGGCGCCGGGATCGACGGGCGGTATTCGATGACGCCGCTCGAATATTTCCGCCGCAACATCTTTGCCTGCTTCTGGTTCGAGCACGAGGATTTTGCCTATGTCGCGCGCAAGCTCGGCATCGACAACGTCATGTTCGAGAGCGATTTCCCGCACCCGACATGCCTCTATCCCGATCCGCTGGAAAGCGCGCACCGCTCGCTCGCCGGATTCTCGGACGAGGAGAAGGCCAAGGTGCTCAGCGCAAACGCGGCGCGGTGTTACAATCTCGATCTGAGCTGAGCAGGCTCGATCTGAGCTGAACGGGACGGGGTGGCGGAGCAATCCGCCGCCCCTTTTCAATCGGGCCTAACGCGTCCTTGGCAGGCCGAGCGTCTTTTCCGCGATCTGGCTTCGCTGCACCTCGCTGGTGCCGCCATAGGTCACGGCGACCTGCGAGTGGCGGAAGCACTGGTTCACGAAGGCTGCGTGCCTGTTCTCGAAAGCCAGCGATTCCGGCGCAATCAGGTTGAGCAGGTCGAACGAGTCCTTGCGGTAGGCCTCGGCCGAGAACAGCTTGCTGGCCGGGCCATAGGCGAAGTTCGGCTTGTTCTCCGCGCCGACGTAGAGGATGCGCTTGCGCAGACAGTCCGACGCCAGTGTATTCGCGGCAGCCCGAGTAAGCCTGCGGCGCGCAGAGGCATGTTCGATCAGCGGCCTGCCGTCGCGGGTCAGCACCTTGCACACCTCCTCGGCGGCATGGATCATGCGGTGCTGATAGGGCGCGAATGACATGCCCTGTTCGATCTCCAGCGCCAGCGCGAGAACTTGCAGGCCGCCGTTGACTTCGCCCAGCCGCCACTCGTCGGGCACTTTCAGGCCATCGTAATAGGTGATGTTGGTGCGCTCGTCCTGAAAGGTCTTGACCTCCTGCACCGTCACTTCCGGCACCTTGAGCGGCACCATGAACATGGTGATACCCTTGTGCTTGGGCGCATCGGGATCGGTCCGGGTGAGCAGGATCGCATAGTCGGCATGTTCAGCGCCGCTGGTGAACATCTTCTGCCCGTCGATCCGCCAGGCATTGCCTTCCTTCACTGCCCTGGTCCTGGCGGCGAAGACATCGGAGCCGGAGCCCGGCTCGCTGTAGCCGAGCGAACAGATCGACTCGCCCGAGATGATCCTGGCGAGCACCTCGTTCTTGACAGTCTCGGTGCCGAACTTGTCGATCATCATGCCGATGATATTGGATGTGCCGCGCGGATGCGCGGTCCAGTTGAATTCCTCCCAGACCCGCATCGCCGCTTCCATCGCATAGGGGCTGGCATTGCGGCCGCCCATGTGTTCGGGCCACTCGGGAAACAGGATCCCGGCCTCGGCCATCTTCTTGTTCACCGAAGGGACGTATCCCGAATAGGAATAGTGCGCCTTCGACATCTCGTCGGGCGTGACCTGCGTTTCGAAGAAGGTGCGGGTCTCTTGCGCAAGGCCCAGTTCTTCCGGGGCGAGCGAGAAGTTGATCGACACTTCGCCCGGTTCGGGGAGCGATGCCCTGGCACCTGCGTATCGACGATCCGCCGCCTGATCGAGCAAGGCTTCCGGATCGCCCATCACCAGCAGCCATGCGCGCGAGCGCAGGTTGAACAGGTGGACGTCGTATTCGAGCGTCAGGCCGTATCCGCCGAAGGTGTGCAGCGCATGCATCACTGCCTGCTCGGCCGCGTTGCCCGCCCACCATGCCGCCATCGCTACGGTCTCGCCCGCCTGATCGGGCTCGCGCGCAATGTCGCTGACAGCACGCCAGATCATCAGCCTCCCGGCGTCGACTGCAACGATGGCGTCGGCCAGCGGATGCGAGACCCCCTGATAGGCACCGATCGGCTTGCCGAACTGCACGCGCTCGCAGGCGTATTCAGAGGCCAGCCGGATCGCTTCGCGCGACAGGCCATTGAGCGCCGATCCGATCAGCAGTTTCCATTCCTCAAGCGCGGCGGCGAAGCGAGCGGTGGCCTCCTCGCCACTGGCCAGCACCGAGACGTCGCCAGCCGCAAGGTCGACCCGGTCGATGGGTGTGGAGGCGAGAGTCTTTTCCGGCTCGGCGTTCGGCGTGCGGCGCACCAGCACGACCTCGTCGCCGCGCCGGGCGATCACGGCCCCGGCCGCAGCACCGCCCACGACAAGCTGGACCGGCTGCTCGGCCACGTCGTGCATGGCAATGGTCACGACCGCCGATCCCGCAATCGCCGCGTCGAGCAGGTCGCCCTGGCCGCCGAGGTCAGCCAGCAGGCTGTTCGCGACGAGGGATTCGGCCAACGGCCCCGAAACGAGCGTGCGCCCTGCCTGCTCCATCAGCAGCACGGCATCGAACAAGCCGAGACCGAGGCCGCCCCTGTCTTCCGCCACGCGCAGACCCAGCGCGCCAAGCTCGCCAAGCCCGCTCCACAGCTCGGCATCGAAGCCGCTTGGCAGCGCGGCGCGCACGCGCGCGATACTGCTTTCCTCGTCGAGGAAACGCGTGAACGCATCGAGCATCATCTGCTGGTCGTCGGTGGGGTCCAGGTTCATCTCTTCGCCTTCCTCTCGGTGCCTGCCTGCGGACGACTGCTCCGTGGCCGGGTTTGGTGCAATCGGTTAGACAATTGGGCGGTACAGGCAAGCCCCAATTTCCGAAACCGCTCCCTGTGGACAGGGTGCCGCCCCCGGGAATGCCCCAGCCGCATTGCAAAAGAGATATTTGAATCTCGCCCGTTCTCGTGCAAGGCCGCATTGCGATCCCCTTCGCCGCAACGAAGCAGACAACGAGAGGCAATGCCGTGAGCGAACCTGACCTGAACGACCCGATGGCAGTCGGCACACTGGGCGGATGGGCGAAGATCCAGCCGGACAAGCCCGCCATCATCACCGTTTCGGACGGCGCGACGATCTCTTTCGGCCAGCTCGAGGACCAGGCCAATCGCACGGCGCAGCTGCTGCGCAAGCTGGGCCTCAAGCGCGGTGACACGATCTCCCTGCTGGTCGGCAATTCGATCGAGTTCCTCGAAATCAACAACGGCGCGCAGCGCAGCGGGCTCTATCTCGTGCCCATCGCCTCGCGCCTCAATGCCGAGGAAGCCGCCTATATCGTCAACGACAGCCAGTCGCGAGTGGTGGTGATCGATGCGACGACCAAGCACGGCGCGGACCTTGCCGCCCAGTTCACATCGCTGTGCCCGCAGGTGGAGCAGGTCTATGCCGTGCGCGGCGAGCTGCCGGGGCTGGCACGATGGGAACAGGTTGTCGCGGCGATGCCCGCCGAACCGATCGCCGATCCGAGCATCGGCACGCCGATGATCTATTCCTCGGGCACGACCGGCAAGCCCAAGGGGGTCAAGCATCCCCTCCCCGAAGATCCCTATGGCGCGCCGGGCAGGCACCTGCCGCTGATGACCCAGTGGTATCACATCCGCCCGCGCATGGATTTCATCATCTCGGCACCGATGTATCATTCGGGCGCCAACTCCTTCGCCATGTCGATCCTCGCGCTTGGCGGCACGGTGATCCTGTTCGAGAAGTTCGATCCCGAAACGATGCTGCAGGTGATCGACCGCTACAAGCCGCAAGGCGGGCAGTTCGTGCCGACCATGTTCACCCGCATGCTCAAGCTGCCCGCGGAGGTGCGCGCGAAATACGACGTGTCGTCGATGGAGCTGGCCCTGCACTCGGCCGCGCCCTGCCCGGTCGAGGTCAAGCGCGGCATGATCGAATGGTGGGGTCCGATCTTCGAGGATCTCTACGGCGGCGCGGAAAACATCGGCCTGTGCCAGATCGGCAGCGAGGAATGGCTGAAGAAGCCTGGCTCGGTCGGCCGCGCCACCCACGGCATTCTCCATATCTGTGACGAAGAAGGCAACGAGCTGCCGACCAGCGAGAACGGCATCGTCTATTTCGAGCACCCCGAGGCTGCGTTCGAATATCTCGGTGACGACGAAAAGACGAAAAGCTCCTACGATCCCAAGGGCCGCGGCTGGCGAACCTATGGCGACATCGGCCATGTCGACGAGGACGGCTATCTGTTCCTGACCGACCGGCGCTCGTTCATGATCGTCGCCGGCGGGGTCAACATCTACCCGCA
>JAGREN010000157.1 GCA_020446505.1 Novosphingobium sp.
CGCGACGAGGTGGAACGCTACGGCCACTACAGCCTTGCCGCCGAATCGATGTACGATCACCCGTTCCAGTGGGGGTCGAAGCGCACCGGGCCTGACCTTGCGCGGGTCGGTGGCCGCTATTCGGACGAATGGCACGTCCAGCACCTCACCAATCCGCAGGCCGTGGTGCCGGAAAGCGTGATGCCGCAATACGGCTTCCTCGCCGAGACCGAGCTTTCCAAGCCCGACATCGCCGACAACCTCATCGCGCTGCGCCGGGTCGGCGTGCCCTATACCAAGGCGCAGATCGAGCATGCGGCCGATGACCTTGCCTTGCAGGCCGACGAGACCGGCAATGCCAAGGATCTTGCCACCCGCTATCCGAAATCGCAGGTTCGCGACTACGATGGCGATCCTTCGCGCCTGACCGAGATGGATGCCCTCGTCGCCTACCTGCAGATGCTCGGCACGCTTGTCGATGTCGAGAGTGCGGCGGCGCAGGAGGAACTGGCGAGCGAGAAGGGGCGCTGACCATGTACGAAACGCTACGCCACTTCGCCGACAGCTACGGCCTCGCAATCATGGTCCTGGTTTTCCTGGCGCTGTGCCTGTGGCCATTCCGGCCCGGAGCACAGTCTCGCAACCAGACCGCGGCCCAGTCGATTTTCAGGGACAATACCGATGGCGAATGACAGCAAGCGCGTCGACCAACCGACCGGGACCGAGTTCGTCGGCCACGAATGGGATGGCATCGAGGAACTCAACACGCCGCTGCCGCGCTGGTGGCTGTGGACCTTCTACGGCACGGTGATCTGGGCGATTGCCTATGTCATCGCCTTCCCGGCGATACCGATGTTGTCCAAGGGCACCGAAGGCATGCTCGGCTGGACCAGCCGGGGACAGCTGGCCGAGGAAATGAAACTCGCCGATCAGGCGCGCATGACCGTGCGCGAACAGATTGCCGCGGTCGACGTCACCAAGCTGTCCGGCAATCCCCAGCTGATGGAACAGGCGATTGCGGGCGGCGCGGCTGCCTTCAAGATCAACTGCTCGCAGTGTCATGGCTCGGGCGCAGCGGGCAACCAGCAACTCGGCTATGCCAACCTCAATGACGACGACTGGCTGTGGGGCGGCAACATGCGCGAGATCGAATACACGATCACGCATGGCATCCGCCAGCCGGGTTCCGAAAGGCAAAGCGTGATGCCGGCTTTCGCAGGCGTCTTGCAGCCCGCACAGGTCGACGCGCTGGTCGCGCATGTCCGTTCGCTGAGCGGCAAGGGCAAGGACAATGCCGTGGGCGCACAGCTTTACGCGGAGAACTGCGCCCAGTGCCACGGCGCGAACGGCGAGGGCATGCGCAAGTTCGGCGCGCCGCGCCTGAACGACGCGATCTGGCTGCGCGGCAGCAGCGCAGAGGCAATCCGTTCGCAGATCCTCAACCCGAAGATGGGTGCAATGCCCGCCTGGGGTGAACGCCTCGATCCGGTCACGATCAAGATGCTGACCGCCTTTGTCCATTCGCGTGGCGGTGGCGAGGACTTTGTCGAGAGCCCCGAGGCTGCCCAACCGGATGCGGCAAAGACGGACGGGGCCAATGAACAGCCCTGAGGCGATCCCGCCTCCGCACGAACAGCTCTACGCCGCCAGCAAGACGGTTCACAACAAGCGTATCGACGGGCCGTTCCGGCGGTTCAAGTGGCTGATGATGGCAGTGACCCTGACCATCTATTACGCCACCCCGTGGATCCGCTGGGACCGCGGGCCGCATGCGCCGGATCAGGCGGTGCTGGTCGATCTCGCCAATCGCCGTTTCTACATGTTCGGCATCGAGATCTGGCCGCATGAATTCTACTTCGTCGCGGGCCTGCTCATCATGGCCGGCATCGGCCTGTTCGTCATTACCAGTGCGGCTGGCCGCGCGTGGTGCGGCTATTCCTGCCCGCAGACCGTCTGGACCGACCTGTTCCAGCACGTTGACCGCTTCGTCGACGGCGACCGCAATGCCCGGATGCGTCTCGATGCCGCGCCGTGGACCTGGGGCAAGGTGCTGCGCCGGGCCTTCAAGTGGACGATCTACCTCGTGATCGGCTTCTGGACCGGTGGCGCGTGGATCATGTATTTCGCCGATGCGCCGACCCTGGTGCACGATTTCTGGCGTGGAGAGGCTGCGCCGGTCGCCTATATCACCGTCGCGGTGCTTACCCTGACCACGGTCGTGCTCGGCGGTTTCATGCGCGAGCAGGTGTGCATCTACATGTGCCCGTGGCCGCGTATCCAGACCGCGATGATGGACGAGAAATCGCTGCTGGTGACCTACAAGGACTGGCGCGGCGAGCCGCGTGGCAGCCTCAAGAAGGCCGAGAAGGATCCCGGCTCGTTCGGCGACTGCATCGACTGCACCCAGTGCGTGCAGGTCTGCCCGACGGGCATCGACATCCGCCAGGGGCCGCAGATCGGCTGCATCACCTGCGCGTTGTGCATCGATGCCTGCGATCGCGTGATGAAGGACATCGGTCGGCCGCGTGGCCTGATCGACTATGCAACGCTGGAAGATTGCGCCCGTGAAGCTGCTGGCGAAGAACCGCGGCCCGTCCTGAAAACCCTGATGCGCCCGCGCACGCTGATCTACTTCGGCATCTGGGCGTCGATCGGACTGGCGCTGCTGTTCGCTCTGGGCACCCGCAGCCATCTGGACATGACCATTTCGCCTGACCGCAATCCTCCCTATATGCTGATGAGCGATGGTTCGATCCGCAACGCCTACACGCTCAAGCTGCGCAACATGACCAGCCAGCCGCGCGACATGAAGGTTACGCTGGAAGGCCTGCCGGGTGCGGCATTCTGGACCGAGAGCATGGCGCGCGCCGACGCCGCCCGAGAGCAAAGCTTCACAGTCCCCGCTGACGAGACGCGCACGGTTCGTGCCTATGTCGTCGCTCCTTCGGACACCGCGCAGCAGGAATTCAGCTTCGTGCTGACCGCGGGCGGCGACCGTCCCGAAACGGACAGCGGCGAAGCACGCTTCACCGCGCCGGAGAGCAACTGATGCGAAAGCCATTCACCGGCTGGCACATGACGGGCATCCTGACTGGCGGTTTTGCGGTAGTGTTCGCGGTCAACATTTTGATGGCGAGCCTCGCCCTGAGCAGCTTCAGCGGCGTCGTGGTCGAGAATTCCTATGTCGCGAGCCAGCAGTTCAACGACTGGCTCGCCGCGGCGGAAAAGGAAAACAGGCTTGGCTGGAAGGCGCAGATCGCGCGCGGCGGAGACGGTCATCTCCAAGTGGCTGTCGCCGATGTTCCGCCCGGCACGGCGATCGAGGCCGAACTGCGTCATCCTCTCGGCAAGACCGATACCCTGGACTGGAAACTCGAACCGGCGGCGCCGGGCCATTTCATAAGCCGGGATCCGCTGCCCGAAGGGCGCTGGCTGGTGCGCGTGACCTTGAGACATCAAGGCGATGAATTGCGGATCGAACGGCCCTTGGGATGAGCGCGCCGACCGCCTTCTCGCCTGAGCAGGCAGCGGAACTGACGGACAGCCGGTTTACCGTCCCCGGCATGCGCTGCGCCGGCTGCATCGCCAAGATCGAGCGCGGCCTGGGTGAGCTTGCAGGCGTCGAGGCGGCGCGCGTGAATTTCTCGGCCAAGCGCGTCGCCGTGCGCCATGACGACAGGCTGGACGATGACGCGATAGTCGCGGCTCTGGAGCGGCTCGGCTTCGAATCGCAGCCCGCCGTTGCAAATCCCCTCGCCGAGGACGACCGGGAATCGAAGCAATTGCTCCGCGCTCTTGCTGTCGCGGGCTTCGGCATGATGAACATCATGCTGCTCTCGGTCAGCGTCTGGTCGGGGGCGGGCGGCGTCACCCGCGACATGTTCCACTGGCTCTCGGCGCTGATCGCGGTGCCGGTCGTCGCCTATTCGGGCAGGCCGTTCTTCTCCAGCGCGGCAATGGCCTTGCGCTATCGCCGCACCAACATGGACGTGCCGATCTCCATTGGCGTGCTGCTCGCGACCGGCATGTCGTTTTTCGAGACCTTCTCGGGCGGCGAGCACGCCTATTTCGACGGCGTGGTCATGCTGCTGTTCTTCCTGCTGGCCGGACGCGCGCTCGATGCCACCATGCGCAATCGTACGCGGGCCGGGATCGGCGCGCTGATGTCGAAGATGGGCCGCAGTGCGCAGGTGCTGCAGCCCGATGGCGGCACCTTGCGGATTGCCGCAGAGAACCTCTTTCCGGGCATGACCATGCTGGTCGCGGCCGGCGATGCCCTTGCGGCTGACGGCACGGTGATTGCCGGGCGAGGTGCGATCGACAATGCCATGCTCACGGGCGAAAGCACGCCCGAGCCAGTGGCGGAGGGCGCGCAGGTCCACGCCGGGGCGATTGCTCTGGAAGGACCGCTGACGGTCGAGATCACGGCGACGCAGGGCGACACCGCCATAGCCGAAATCGCCCGCCTGATGGACGAGGCAGGCCAGTCGCGCAGCCGCTATGTCCGCATCGCCGACCGCGCCTCGCGGCTCTATGCGCCAGCGGTGCACAGCCTCGCGCTGCTGGCCTTCATCGGCTGGATGATCGCTGGAGCGGGCTGGCACCAGTCGCTGGTCATCGCCATCAGCGTGCTCATCATCACCTGCCCTTGTGCGATAGGTCTGGCCGTGCCTGCCGCGCAGGTCGTCGCGTCGGGCGCGCTCTTGCGCAAAGGGCTGCTGGTCAAGGACGGCACCGCGCTCGAACGGCTTGCCGAGGTGGACGTCGCCCTGTTCGACAAGACCGGCACGTTGACGCGCGGCGAGCCTGTGCCAGACCTGTCCCAGCTCGATGACCGCGAGAAGTCCATCGCTCTTGCTCTCGCGCAAGCCAGCAGCCACCCGCTGAGCAAGGGTCTGGCGGCTGCCTTGCGGAGCGAAGGTGTCATTCCAGCGCAGATCGGTCAGGTCGATGAGCGCCCCGGCGAGGGAATCGTCGCCAGCTTTGAAGGCAGCGAAGTCGCCTTGCGCCGCGCCAGTGTCGAGACTGCGGGCCTCGCCACCACGCTCCAGATCGGCGCGCGCGAGCAGACCATCTCCTTCACGGACCGGCTGCGCAGCGACGCCCGCGAGGCTCTCGCCGCGCTCAAGGCCCTGAAGGTGGATAGCCGCATCGTTTCGGGCGACCGGCAGGGCGCAGTTGCCGCGATCGCCCAGGAACTGGGGATCGAGGGGCAGGGCGGTATCGACCCGGCTGGCAAGCTCGCCTTGCTGGAGCAACTGCGGGAAGCGGGCCACCGTCCCCTCATGGTCGGTGACGGTCTCAACGACGGACCGGCGCTGGCAGCGGCCCATGCCTCGCTTGCGCCGGGAACGGCCAGCGATGTGAGCCAGCAAGCCGCCGATGCAGTCTTCGTAGGCGAGAAGCTGGCCCCTGTTGCTCTGGCGGTGCGGGTGGCACGCTCGACGATGACGGTCGTGCGCCAGAACTTCGTGCTCGCGGTCGTCTACAATGTGCTGGCTGTGCCGCTTGCGCTGGCTGGCATGGTCACGCCGATGATCGCTGCCATCGCCATGTCGACAAGTTCGCTGATCGTCGTGGCCAATTCGCTGCGTCTGGCGCGAGCGGCGCGATGAGCGGCCTTTCCATCCTCATCCCCATCGCGCTCGGCATGGGCGCATTCGGGCTTGCTGTTTTCTTCTGGGCGATGAAGAACGGACAGTTCGACGATCTCGACGGCGCAGCCCAGCGCATCCTGATCGATGAAGAAGACGAGGACTGATCCGCAGATCAGTCGCTGTAGGGCACGGGTGACACGTCGTTGACCATCGACGGGTGCAGGCGGACGAACTCTTCGCGGTGAGGCAGCTTGTCGAACGGTGGATCGAAGCCCAGAATTTCATAGATTTCGCGCGTGAGATAAGGTGCGCCATCGCCGGCTGCCCAGCCGACCCGCACGCATTCCCCGAGCAAGTCATTGCTTACCCAGTACATGCCCCGCTTCATACTGCCTCCGCTTGCGACGACGCATTCTAGGCATGGCTCGCGAGTCGTCAGAAAAGCAAAATTCTATTGTCACAATTTAGTGGCGAGACTGCCAAGCTATTAGGAAACCAGTGTTTTTGCTTCTGCAATCGCAGCGATGCCGCGGCGACCGTCGATGCGGTCGAGCTGGATCACGACGTCTA
>JAGREN010000158.1 GCA_020446505.1 Novosphingobium sp.
ACGCTGAAGGCGATGGGCTTCCCGACCTCCATGTTCACCGTGCTGTTCGCGGTCGCGCGCACCGTCGGCTGGATCGCGCAGTGGAAGGAAATGATCGAAGACCCGCACAAGAAGATCGGCCGTCCGCGCCAGCTCTACACGGGCCCGGTTCAGCGTGACTACGTTCCTGTCGACAAGCGTTAGGGCTGGCTGAAAGGCGGGGACGTGCCCTCGCCTGCTTCCCGGTCATAGGGCACGGTGAGCATGAAGCGGGCGCCCTGCCCCGGCGCGCTGTCAACCGTCAGGTCGCCGTGCATGGCGCGGGCCAGCTTGCGCGAAATATAGAGCCCGAGGCCGGAGCCGTTTTCGTCGCTTCGGCCGAGCCGCTCGAACTTGTCGAAAGCAACCAGTGCCTGCTCCGCGCTCAGGCCCGGTCCCTGATCGGCAACGAGAATGCTGGCCATGTCGCCTTGCCGTTCGAGCCTGATCCAGATCTGCGAATTGGGCGGCGAGTAGTTCACCGCATTGCCGATCAGGTTGATGAGGATCTGCAGCACGCGGCGGAATTCGGCGACTGCGGGCAAGGTTTCGCCGTGACGCGGCGGATCGATGGAGATCGCCTTTTCCCGTGCGCGCCCTGAAATGATGCCTGCCGCCTGCCGGGCCACGGCGGCAAGGTCGATCCGGTCGGGCGCTACCGAGAAATCCTCCGATTCCACCACTTCGAGGTCAGAGAGATCCTGCAGCAAACCAAGCAACAGTTGCCCGGCGTTGGCGATGTCACTGGCGTAGCGGGCATAGTCGTCCGACAGCGGTCCGGCGAGCTTGGCGCGGATCGTTTCGGCATTGGCGATGATCCGGGCAATCGGCTGACGCAAGGCGGGCGCGATTTCCTGACCGATGATGTAATTGCGCCGCCGCGTTGCGATGGCGTCGTCCGGTTCAGGTGCCAGTTGCGGCACCAGCGGCGTATTGGACACCAGCAGCAGTTCGAAGCCTTCCGGAGTGGCACTGCCGGCGGTTTGGCGAGGATGCAGCGCCGCGCGCCATTCCCGCTCCGAGCCTTCCACTGTAACCCGCGCGCCATCGAGCAGGCGCCAGTGGATCGGATGGCGATGCTCCAGACCGGCGACGGAGACGAAGCTGGTCCAGTGGCAGCCGATGCCTTGCTCCATTGCCGCGGCCAGTTGCTCAAGGTCGGCAGCATTGGAACTTACCGCCAGGACGTTCTGATCCTGATCGAGCACGGCTGACAATTCGGCGGCCTGCCGGTCGATGAAGCCGGACTGCTCTGCCGTGGGCGCTTCTTCTTCAGGCGGCAGAGGCGCTGCATGCCAGCTTCCGAGGCGGATTTCGCACCCCTGATCGCCATCGGCGCGCGGTTCGACCTCGACCCAGGCGCTGATGGTCTCCGAAAGTGTTTGCGCCGTGATCGGTCGCGCCAGCTTGAGCTGGTAGCGGCGCGCCTTGCGCACGGCTTCGAGCAGGGCCGGAATCGCGATCATGCCCGGAAGCTCGCCGCCACACTGGCGTTGCAGCGAGGCCAGCGGCTCGTCTGCGCTGAGTAGGCAGTCCCCACCGTCGGTGAGCGCCAGAGCCCCTCCCGGCAAGGCGACCGCAGCCACCGTCAGTATCCGTGGACGCTGCTGCCCGAGGCAAGCAGGGCCGCAGCCCGGTCTGGCCCGAGGGCATCGAACTGTTCGGGAAAATCGAGCTCCGGATGAAGCGCAAGGCATTGTTCGCGCACGAGCGCGGGTTTCATCCCTGCCGAACGCAGTGCCAGCGCAAGCCGGGCAGCCTGGGTTTCGTGGGTTGCCAGCACGGCACTGTCACGATCGAGACCGGCGCCGATTTCCAGCGCAGAAACGAACAGGGCAGCTCCTGCATGATCGATACGCAGCGCTTCGGCAGCATCCGCGCCCATACGCGCCAGCAGCAGCGATGCAAGGCCAAGTCGGGTAGAGGCTTCCTCGTAATCGCGGCGGATGCCTTGCGCAGCCGTCTCGCCAGCTGCCGAAGAAGATTCCTCAACGAGGGCACGCAAGGCCAGCAGGGCATGATGGAGATGATCGCCGGGCAATTCGAGCAGCGGCAGTTTCATTCGACGTTGCGATTGGCCGTGGCGAGCCTGTGCCGCAAGGAATCGCATGGCCAGAGCGGCGAGATCGGGGTCGCTGGAAGCGATCTGCGCCTGGAGCAGCGGTGTCAGCACCGGGTCGGAGCCGAAACGGATGTGGAGGCGCGCACAAAGCTGGGTTTCGAGCGCGAGTGCGTGGAGATGGCGGACCAGCGCCTCGCTTTCGATAAGCAGGTCCGAAAGGCTGGCTACCCGCTCGGCAGGATGCTCAGAGGGAACGCCGTCATTCTCTCCAGCTTCGAGCCGGTCAAGCAACTGGACCGCGATATGACGCACCATGCCCCTGATGCGGGCCACGATTTCGTCCCCGAACAAGGAGTTGTCCTCGTTCGAGAGCACATGGCGCAGAATCGGGACCACGGTCACGGCCTCGGAATCGGCGCGCGCAAGGGCGGTGCCAAGTTCCTGCTCCAGCGATTCCAGGTCCGTAATGGGCATGGTTGTATCGATCATGTCATTGCCATAGCGCGGCATGGTTAAGCCTGCGTTAGCTGCTACGCGGGCCGGTTATGATTAAAACAAGGGCAGCAAGGCCGACTGCACCCAATGCAACCACCCAGTCGATGATGCCAAGCAAGGCGCCCGCTGCCAGAACGAGACACACGACCATCCGGTCGGCAATAAGGCCTCCTCCCGGCAATCCGGAGATCTGCCCGCAAAGCCGCACCAGCAACAGGAAGGTAATCGGCAAGGCAAGGGTCGGAAGAACTGGAGTTCCCGCGAGCGGCGGTGCGGCCCAATGGATCAGCAGAACCAGCAGGGCATCGAAAATCCAGTCGAGCGCGGTCAGCGTCGCGTCGGGCCTGAGTTCACCGATGATCTGCGGTTTTTCGAGCTGTCTCAAAAGCTTCGCGCTGGTGAGGGCGAGCCATGCGATAACGCAGAGAAGGAAGCCGCCGGTTGGCAGGCCAAACCATCCAGCGCCCAGTGCCAGCAGCAGGAATGCCACCGCGACTGTCACCATCATCGCAGTCGCATTGCCTGCATGGAGTAGCGACGATCCGAAGCTTACGACTACATTGCGGGCGAAGCGCCGCGCCGGGGAGGAATTGACCGGATTGCCGATGCTGCGCGCAATCCAGTTCGATTCGATCGCCTGTGCCTGGCTCTCGCTGGTGATGATCTGCCAGCCCGATCCGGCGAAGCCCGTCGGCGGTACCTCGCGCAAGGTCAGGCGCGATTGCAGGGCTATGCGCGTCAGGGTCGAGGGAACATCGCAATCGGGGGGCATCTGGACCAGTTGTTCGATCAGGTGCCCCGGAATGCGCATCATGCCTGCCGATGCATGGTTTATGTCGATACGCTCGAAACCGGCGGCAAGGCCGACTTCGACCGGCTGCACGAAAATGCCCGTTCCCTGTTCGATGAGGGTTACGGCGCTTGCCGGATCGGCGAGCAGGCCCTCGTAGATCACGACGACTTCGTCTTGCGCGCTGATGAGAGCGGACAGATCGCGTGCTGCCGAAATGGTGTTGAACTGCATGCCGGCGGCCTCGGCGCGCTTTTGCAGCGCAACGACTTCGGGTTCCAGCGACCTGACGATGCAGATCAGCCGCTCGCACCCCGCGGCAATGGCGATATCAAGCTGGTGCTGGACCACCGCCCTGCCCCCGACGCGCACGAAAGCGCGCCGCAAAGGCAGCGTCGCATCGACAGGTTCGGTCATGTCCAGCAGGACTATGCGCAGCGCGCTTTCTCCGTGGCAGAGGTGCGCAATGCTTCTAGGGTCGTGTCAGGGCGCTGCCAAGCGCGTGCGCGTGTCAGTCGGCGGAAAATCCGTCCACAAAGCGTTTGAGTGCGCGCACCACGGTCGGTTCGCCCGGCGCTGCGGCGATGGCCTCTTCCGCCAGCACGATCAGCTCGCCTGAGTGGAAACTGGCCGCAAGCCCCTTGAGACGCATGGCCGCGATGCGCCAGTTGCCATCGCAACGACTGCGCTCGAGCAGGTCGACCTGCTTTGCAACACTGTGGATGAAGGCATGGCGGAGCTCTCCCAGCATGACGGGATCGTCGCCAGCTGCGGCGGAAAGCGTGGCGTCAAGGCTGCCGGTTTCATAAGCCATCGCCGGGATTTCTACCGGAATTGGAGTTAACGAGGGGTTTATTGCCGCCGTGACCCGCTTCGTGTTAATCTGCCCGGCATGAATGGGGGATCACGCATCATCGCATTCGGCGGGGCCGGTGACGGTCAGGCCGAACAGTTCGACCAGGAGCCGAGCGCTCGCGGGGAAGAACAGGCTGCGCCAGCCGACGTGCCGCTCGATCTGGGTGCTTGGGTCGAAGACACTGAATACGCGCAGGAACCTGCGCCTGATTCCGGCATGGCTGGTCGCTTGCCGGCCATTCTGGCGCTCGTGGCCATCGCAGGTTGGACGGGGTTCTACATGTGGGCCAACCGGACCTTCGCCAGCGCTTCCACGGTACCCAGCGAATGGGCCTACCTGATCGCCAGCTGGACCATGCCAGTGCTGCTCGTCTGCGTGATCTGGCTGATCGTCATGCGCTCCAGCACGCGCGAGGCGAGCCGTTTCGGAAATGCGGCGAGATTGCTGTCGGACGAATCGGCGCTGCTTGAGAGCCGCTTGCTGACAGTAAACCGCGAGCTTTCGCTTGCGCGCGAATTCATTGCCGCCCAGTCCCGCGATCTGGAATCGCTCGGCCGGGTCGCCAGTGAGCGATTGAGCACGAATGCCGACCGGCTTCAGGCGCTGGTGTCCGAAAACGGCGACAGGGTCGAGACTATCGGACAGGTCAGCGCCGCGGCGCTAGAGAACATGGAAAAGCTGCGTGGCCAGCTTCCGGTGATTGCCAGTTCGGCCAAGGACGTGACCAACAACATCGGCAATGCCGGACGGACCGCGCACAGCCAGATCGAAGAGATGATCCGCGGTTTCCAGCGGCTCAACGAGTTCGGTCAGGCGAGCGAAAACCAGGTCATTTCCCTGCGTGACCATGTGAACGAGACACTCAGCGGCCTTTTCGAGCAATGCGGCCAGCTTGAACGGGTCGCGGCATCGCGCTTTGCCGAGCTTGGAAAGCAAAGCGATGACCTGCGCAACCATCTCGACCGGCACGAAATCGACGCTCTTGCCGCGATCAGGACACGCACGAATGCACTCGCCGAAGAGCTGGATACGGCCCGGACAGCTAGCGCGCAGGCGGAGCATGACCTGCTCGAAACGATGAGCGCACGCATTGCGGCTCTGCGCGAAGAGGGCGAAACCTTGGCCCGCAGCCTGCGTGAAAACGAGGTCGGTGCGCAAGAGGCCTGGACCGATACGATGCGCTTACTCGCTTCCGAGATCGAAGAACGCTCGCAGGTTCACGCCCGCGCTGCCGACATCGCCGCCGAGCGGGCAGCGGAGCTTGCCGGCAAGCTCTCTTCCGCGCAGTCGGAGATCGCCCGCATCGCCAGTGACACGCAGTCGACCGAAGAGCGGATCGACGAAGCCCTGGCGCGAGTGAATGCGCGCATGGCCGAAATGAAGGCATCGCTTGCAGATACCGAAACCCGTCTCGGCACATTGACCGATTCCGGCCTGCGCCTGTTCGAACTGGTTCATGCCAGCTCGGAAAAGGCTGGAGACAGTTTGCCCAACGCCCTGCGGCATTCCGATGAGGCGCTTGGCAAGATCGAAGCGCGTGCAGGCGAAATAGCCGTGTCGATCGGTCGGATCGGCGAAGACAGCGCCGCCTTTGCCGCGCGACTGGACGAAAGCCGGTCGGTGCTGTCCGACCTGGCGCAGGTGCTTCAGGGCAGGCAGGACCAGATCGGAGAGCGTGCGGGAGAGCATCAGGCCACGCTCGACGCCCTGTCTCGCTCGCTCGACCAAATCGACCAGCGCCACGAAGCTGTCGCTGCAAAGGCGCGCACCCAACTGGCCGAATCGATAGCCGAGATGGAAGGTGCGGCGCGCGAAACGCTTGCGCTGATCGACCAGCAGGGATCTGCCGGGATCGACCGGATCGCCGATGATCTGCGCTCACGCAGCGCCGATGCCGTCAGTCAGGCGATCCACAACGCCTCTTCCGAGATCTCGGGCCAGCTCGAGCAGGCGGCCTCGCACGCAGCGGGGATCAGCCGTGAAGCGACGATCCAGTTGCGCGACCAATTGGCCAAGGTTCTCGAATTGGTCGCCAATCTCGAAAACCGTGTCGACCGCGCCCGTGAACGTGCCGAAGAACAGGTCGATAACGATTTCGCGCGCCGCGCCGCGCTCATTACCGAATCCCTCAATTCGCACGCCATCGACATTGCCAAGGCTTTCTCCGCCGACGTATCCGACAGCGCTTGGGAAGGCTATCTGCGCGGCGACCGAAGCATCTTCACGCGTCGCTCGCTCACCCTGATCGAGGCATCCGAGGCCAAGTCGATCCTCCAGATATTCGAGCGTGACGACGAGTTCCGCGAGCTGGTCAGCCGCTACATCCACGATTTCGAATCGATGCTGCGGCAGGTGCTCTCGACCCGCGACGGCAAGGCGCTTGGCGTTACCCTGCTGTCATCCGACATGGGCAAGCTCTACGTTTCGCTCGCCCAGGCCATCCAGCGCCTGAGGACCTGAGTTTCTAGCCTTCGGTCTCGGGCGGTTTGCCGAAGAAGTTGAGGCTTTCGACCCCGATCCAGCCATAGACGTAGTTCGCGTAAAACAGGCCGAACAGAATGGCCGCGAGCACTGTCGCGCGAAGGGCAATGCGGCCTGGCCTGAATTGCGCCGGAGCGCTTTCCACGGTGCCGGGAACCTTGTGGTGCCCCTCGTCCTCGACCGTTCGCATGCCGAAGGGCATCACCAGAAAGGCGCTGAGCACCCAGAACAGGCCGTAGATCGCGACGATGGAGGTCCACTGCATGGCGTTAATCCTCGAACAGCGTGACGATGACCTGCGGTTTCTTGCCAGACCAGCGCGTCGCAGCGCGTCGGGCAGCAAGGCGCGCGGCTTCGCTGCGGTCAGCCGGATCACCTGTCCGCACTGCCTTCAGTGCCTTTGCCACGTCACCCTGTGCTTCTTCGATAAATTCGGCAAAATCCTCTTCGAGAGGCAGGCCGAGCGCGGCCACGCGAACGTCGCCCGATGGCGTTACCGCCACGGTGACGACCCCGTTGTGCGCTAGCCGGCGACGCATCACCATCGCCTCGCCGTCGGCAGGCGCGATGATGTCGCCATCGAGCACTAGCCGCCCTGCCCGCACTTCACCCATCTTCGCCGGGCCGTCAGGCGCGAGGCGTACAAGGTCGCCGTTCTTCTGCACGATGGCCTTGGGTATCTGGCATGACAGCCCGAGCCGGGCCTGCTCGCGCATGTGCCGCATTTCACCGTGGACGGGCATCAGGATTTCGGGGCGCAGCCATGAATAGAGCGCTTCCAGTTCCGGTCTGCCGGGATGGCCCGAAACGTGGATCAGGCTCTGCCGGTCGGTCACGAGCGTGATGTCCTGCGCGGCAAGCTGGTTCTGGATTCGGCCGATGGCCAGTTCGTTACCGGGGATCTGACGGCTCGAGAACAGCACGACGTCTCCGGGGACGAGCGAGATCGGGTGGTTGCCGTTCGCGATCCGGGCCAGCGCGGCGCGTGGTTCGCCCTGTCCGCCGGTGGCGAGGATCAGCACTTCGCCGCGAGGCAGCGCCATCGCCGTATCGAAGTCGACCGTCTCGGGCAGATCCTTGAGGTATCCGCTTGCCTGCCCCGCCGCAATGATCCGGTCCAGCGAGCGGCCCGCGACACACAGCCGCCTGCCCGTCGCCTTGGCGACCCGGCCCAGCGTCTGCAGCCGCGCGACATTCGATGCAAAAGTGGTGACAAGCACGCGGCGTCCGGCGTGTTCCTTCACTTCCTCCAGCAGGCCACGATAGACCGCGCCCTCCGAGCCTGAAGGCTCCGGGTTGAACACGTTGGTCGAATCGCAGACCAGTGCCAGCACGCCCTCGTCACCGATGGCAGTCAGTTCCTCGGCCGTGGTGGGTTGGCCGATCTGCGGGTCTTCGTCGAGCTTCCAGTCTCCTGTGTGGAAGATTCGGCCATAGGGCGTGTCGATCAGCAGCGCGTTGCCCTCGGCAATCGAGTGCGCCAGCGGGAGGTATTGCACGGTGAACGGGCCGAGCTGGAACGGGTCGAGATGGTCGATGACCTTCAGTTCCACCCGGTCGAGCAGTCCGGCTTCTTCCAGCTTGCCGCGCACCAATCGCGCCGTGAAAGGCGTGGCGTAGAGCGGAACGCCAAGTTCCTCGGCGAAATAGGGCACGGCGCCGATGTGATCCTCGTGCGCGTGGGTGAGGACGATGCCGACAAGGTCGTCGGTGCGCTCCTCGATGAATTCGAGGTCGGCAAAGACCAGCTCGACGCCGGGGTATTCCGGGTCGGAGAAGGTCATGCCGAGATCGACCATAAGCCACTTGCCGTCAGCCCCGTAGAGGTTGACGTTCATGCCGATCTCGCCCGATCCGCCGAGCGCGCAGAAAAGCAGTTCTTTCCCCGGCTTCACTTTGCGGCGGCCCTTTCGGCCAGCAGCGCCAGCCCGTCGAGCGTGAGATCAGGATCGACGACGTCGAAAATGTCGGTAGCCTCGTCGAACAGGACGGCAAGGCCGCCCGTGGCGATGACCTTGGCAGGGCGGCCGATTTCCTCGCGCATGCGGGCGATCAGGCCTTCCATCATCGCGACATAGCCCCAGAACACGCCGATCAGCATCTGGGTTTCGGTGGTCGTGCCGATCACGCTGTTGCTCTCCGGGACTTCTATCGCGATGCGCGGCAGCTTGGCGGTGTTGCCGACCAGCGCGTCGAGCGAAAGGTTGATGCCGGGCGCAATGATGCCGCCCTTGTAGGCACCGTTGAAATCGATCACATCGAGCGTCGTCGCCGTGCCGAAATCGATGACGATCAGGTCTCCGCTGTGGCGGGCATGCGCGGCGATGGCGTTGACTGCACGGTCCGCACCGAGCGACTTGGGGTTCGGTACGTCGATGTCGATGGCGTAGTCTGTCTTGCCCTCGCCCGCGATCAGCGGCTCCAGCCCGAAATAGTTGCGGGCCAGCACTTCGATGTTGTGCAGCGCGCGCGGCACCACGGTCGACACGATGATCTGGTCGATCTGCGAACGGTCGAAACCGCCGATGGCGAGCAACTGCATGAGCCACACCGCATATTCGTCGCCGGTGCGGCGCGGATCGGTGGCTATGCGCCAGCGCGCTTTGATCGTGCGCCCTTCATAAAGCGCGAAGACCACGTTGGTATTGCCTGCATCGACCGCCAGGAGCATGGGACTATTCCGCCAGGTTCACTTCGCCAGCGTGAATAGTGCGCATCGCACCATCCGCCAACCTCAGTTGCAATGCGCCCTGTTCGGAAAGCCCGGCAAACTGGCCTTGAACGCGCTCGCCTCCGGGCTCTTCGACGACCAGCGGCGTTCCGGGCGGATGCGCGAGCGTCGTCCAGCGGCGAATTAGCGGCGCGAGCCCCGCCGAGCGCCAACGCTCCAGTTCAGTCGCAAAGCTGCGTGCAAGATCTTCGGCGAAAAGGTCGCGTTCGGGGGCAGTGCCAAGATCGGAGAGAGCCGCGGTCTTGCGGCCGGGAACGAGAGGCGCATTCACAAGATTGACGCCGATCCCGACAACCACCGTATCGCCCTGCGCTTCGAGCAGCACGCCCGCCACCTTCGCGTCGCCCGCCATCACGTCGTTCGGCCACTTGAGGCGCAGCTCCGCCTGCCCCGGCAGGTGCCATGCAACTGCCTCATGCAGGGCCAGGCCTGCAACCAGCGCCAGGGTTTCAGCGGAGGGATCGCCCAAGCGGCGATGGACGAGTGTCGAGCCCATGAAATTGCCCACACCGTCAAACCAGTCGCGGCGCTGTCTGCCGCGCCCTTCATTCTGACGGTCGGCGACGAGCCAGTGGCCTTCGGACAGACGTTCTCCGCCCGAAAGGCGCTGCAACAGGTCGCTGTTGGTCGAACCGGTTTCGGTGACCTTCTCGATCACGCGGCGACGAACAGGGCTGCGGCAGCCTTGTCAGCCAGACCGCCGAGCCACACCGTCAACAGGTAGCCCGCAGGCGAGATGAACAGCGCGCACAGGGCAAGGATGGCCTGATGCGCCCAGTCGCTCTTGCCCGTCACCGTATTGGCGGGCTCGTCGAAGTACATGATCTTGACGATCTTGATGTAGTAGAACGCGCCGATCACCGAGGCGGCGATGCCGATGGCAGCGAGCGCCACGAGGTTCGCTTCGACCGCGGCCTGGAACACCACGAACTTCCCCCAGAAGCCGAATAGCGGCGGGATGCCGGCAAGGCTGAACATGATCATGGCGATACAGGCCGACAGCACCTTGCGATGCTGCGACAGACCGGCGAGATCACCTATTGTCTCGACCTGATTGCCCTCTGCGTCCTTGAGCATCAGCACGGCCACGAAGCCGCCCAGCGACATGGCGGCGTAGATCGCGAGATAGACCAGCATGGCAGACGCGCCAGCAGGGGTCGCCGCGGCAAGGCCGATCAGCATGAAACCGACGTTGTTGATCGAGGAAAAGGCCAGCAGGCGCTTGATGTTTTCCTGCCCGATCGCGCCCAGCGCACCCACCACGATCGAAGCAAGCGCGGCAAAGATCACGATCTGCCGCCATGCGTCCGCCTGCGGCCCGAAGGCATCGAGCGCGACGCGCATGGTGAGCGCGAGAGCAGCGACCTTGGGGGCCGTGGCGAACAGGGTCGTAACGGGCGTAGGCGCACCTTCGTAAACGTCGGGCGTCCACATGTGGAACGGCACGGCGCTGATCTTGAAGGCAAGGCCAGCCAGCACAAAGACCACGCCGAACAGCGCGCCCGTGCCCATGCCTGCGGACAGGGCCGTGTGGATTCCGGAGAAGCTGGTCGTGCCGGTAAAGCCATAGACGAGGCTCATGCCGAACAGCAGGATGCCCGAGGCCAGCGCACCCAGCACGAAGTACTTGAGGCCCGCTTCGGCCGAGCGGTCGTCGGTGCGCAGGAACGAGGCGAGCACATAGGCAGCAAGCGAGTTCAGTTCGAGGCCGATGTAGAGCGTCAGCAGGTCGCTTGCCGAAACCATCATGCCCATGCCGAGCGCCGCGAACAGGATCAGCACCGGATATTCGGCCCGCATCGCGCCGTAGCGGTCAAAGAACGAGGGCGCGATCATCAGGGTTGCGCCTGCCGTGCCGTAGATCAGCAGCTTGGCGAAGCTGGCGAAGGCATCGGCGCGGAACTGGTCGCCGAAAGCGAGCGTATCGGCTCCGCTCGCACCTGCACAGAGCGCCGGGGCCACGAGGAAGGCAGCGCCGACGAGCACGGCAACGGCAATAATGCTGATCGCGCGCGATGCCTTGTCACCTGCCCAGGCAGAAGCGAGCAGCAGCACGAGGCCTGCCACCGAAAGCAGCATTTCAGGTGCCACAAGGCGAAGGGAACTGGCGAAATCCATCAGTGCGCCTCCCCCTGCGCGTGAATGGGCGCATGTCCGGTTTCATCCGCCGCAGCCTTCGGCTTGCCCATCTTCAATTGGGAATCGCTTGCGGGAGCCGCACGAGCGATGCGCGCATCGAGCGCGGCGATGTCCTTGCGCATCGGCGCGAGGAAGCTCTCCGGATAGATGCCCATCCACAGTACCGCCAGCGCCAGCGGCACGACCAGCAACAGCTCGCGCATGTCCAGGTCCGGCATGGCAGCGGCATCGGCGTTCTTCTGTTCGCCGAATGCAACCCGGCGATAGAGGTAAAGCATGTAGGCAGCGCCCAGGATGATGCCGGTGGTGCATATCAGCGCCACCCAGGTCGAGATCTGGTAGATGCCAGCAAGGCTCAGGAATTCGGCGATGAAACCGCTGGTGCCCGGCAGGCCGATCGAGGCCATGGTAAACAGCAGGAAGAACAGCGCATAGCGCGGCATGTTGATCGCAAGGCCGCCGTAACGGTCGATCTCGCGGGTATGCAGCCGGTCGTAGATGATGCCGACGCAGAGGAACAGCGCGCCAGAGACGAGGCCGTGGCTGAGCATCATTATCATCGAACCTTCAAGGCCCTGCACGTGGAAGGCGAAGGCGCCTGCCGTGACGATGCCCATGTGTGCAACCGAGGAATAGGCGATCAGCTTTTTCATGTCGTGCTGCACCAGCGCGACCAGTGAGGTGTAGACCACGGCCACCATCGACAGCGCGAAAATCAGCCACATGAAATGCGCAGAGGCATCCGGGAACATCGGCAGCGAGAAGCGGATGAAGCCGTAACCGCCCATCTTCAGCAGCACGCCTGCCAGGATGATCGAGCCTGCCGTCGGCGCCTGAACGTGCGCATCGGGAAGCCAGGTATGGACCGGCCACAT